>CBCPMX010000062.1:0-6360 GCA_965120355.1 uncultured Oscillospiraceae bacterium | reverse complement strand
GGCGTGGAGGTGCCGGACGGCACGACGCTTGACAGCTTCGCCGACTATGTGGGCCGGATCGTGACGGCGGCTGACGTGCTGCCGGATCGTGACGGCGGCGACGAGGGCAAGCTGCTGGGCGTGGACGCTTCCGGCGGCATTACACTGGTTCCCGCCATCACTACGGCGGAGATTGACCAGATCATGGAGGAGGAATCATAATGGCTTATCTTGACGGAACCGGCCTGACCCACTTCTGGAACAAACTGAAACAAACGTTCCTGCCCCTGTCTGGCGGAGCGATGACGGGCTACCTGGCCGTGCCCGGTCTCTCCCTGGCGGGCAGCAATGTTGCAGACTTTGTTACGGAGATTAATTATGCGTCAGCCGACAATACATGGAGCTACCGGAAATGGTTTAATGGAGCGGCTGAATGTTGGGGGCGCTTCCCGGCAACTTATGCAAACGCCAACGTGCTTCTATGCTATTTAGGCTTTCCTTTTTCTTTTACGTGGGTAAGCTCGGCCATGGCAACAATAAATAACGATGGAAACAACGAAGAATCAGCCTGGCGGTGGAATGTCAAGGCTGTGAGCGGCCCGGAAAGCGTGAATGTTTACATTCACGACAGCGGAGGCGGTTTTGGCTCTGATAATGGAATTAACGTAAGCGTTCACATTCTCGGGAGGTGGAAATGATGGAAGGAACCATTTCCCGGGCCGAGCACGAGGAGTTCGCCCGCCGGATTGAGGCCGAAAACCACCGGCAGAACCGGCGCATCGAGCTGCTGGAGGAAAACGTCCGGCAGGTACAGGAGCTGACCGTCAGCGTAAAGGAACTAGCCCTAAGCGTCAAGCAGATGTGCAAAGAGCAGGAGCGCCAGAGCGAAAGGCTGGAGGCGCTGGAAAGCCGCAGCGGGGACAGCCACGCCATGCTCGACCAGCGTCTCGACACCCTGGAGGGCCGGGACGGGGAGAAGTGGCGCAAAGTGGTCAGCTACGTGACCACATCCATCATCGGCATCCTGCTGGGCTTTATCGCCTCCCAGCTGGGGCTGAAATGAGAAAGGAGCACGAAAAATGAAACTGTCCAACAAAGCGTATGATGTCATGAAGTGGGTGGTCATCATCGTATTGCCCGCCGTCGCCACCCTGTACGCCGCCCTTGCGTCGGTGTGGGGCTGGCCCTTCGCTACGGAAGTCACCGCCTCCATCACCGCCCTGACCACCTTCCTGGGCGCTGTGCTGTGCATCAGCACCGCCAATTACAACGCCGGGGGCGGCCAGGGTGAGACCACCGATGCCGTGGGCCTGGCCACTGTAGGGGCTGCCACTGCGGCCGCCGTAGCCGAGACTACCGCCGCTGAAACTACCGATGATGCGGAAGCAGCTGCTGAGGCCGAAACGACCACCAAGACCACCAAGAAAAAGAGCGCCAAGAAGACCACTACCGAAACGACTGAGGAGGACACTGCGGAATGAAATTTGCAATTGACGCAGGCCACGGCCTGTATACCGCGGGCAAGCGGTGCCTTGCCAGCATCGACCCCGACGAGACCCGGGAGTGGTCTCTGAACTGCCGGGTTGCTGATTATGTCTGCGAGTACCTGGCCCAGCTGGGCATCAGCACCCTGCGGGTGGACAACACCACCGGCGTGACTGACGTTGCCCTGTCCAGCCGTACCACCGCCGCCAATAACGCCAACGTGGACGCTTATATCAGCATCCACCACAACGCTGGTATCAACGGCGGCTCCGGCGGCGGGCCGGTCGTGTACGTCTACAATGGCCAGCACAGCGCCGTCTCCGATGAGATGCAGACCGCAATTTATGCGGAGGTAATCGCCCAGACCGGCTACACGGGCAACCGGGCCAGTCCCCTGACCTCCGCCAACCTGTACGTGCTGCGCAAGACCAACATGCCCGCCGTGCTCATTGAGTGCGGCTTCATGGACTCCACCACCGACGTGCCGCTGATCCTGTCCGACGAGTACGCCAAGGGCTGCGCTCTGGGCATCGTGACGGGCCTTGCAAGCGTGTTTGACTTCAACGTAAGCACCCTGGGCGTGGACGATATTGAGGCGGTGAGCGTCATTACAGCGACCCAGGACATGCAGGAGGCCGAGGAGGACAGCGACATTCCCACCGGCTACGTCGCCCAGTTCCAGACCTGGCTCAATACCAACTACGCCGCCGGTCTTGACGTGGACGGCATCCAGGGCAGCAAGACCAAGGCCGGGGCTACCAAGGCCCTCCAGACCGAGCTCAACACCCAGTTCAGCGCCGGTCTTGATGTGGACGGCAAATTCGGCCCAAAGACCAAAGCCGCCTGCGTCAACGTCAAGCAGGGCGCAAAGGGCAATATGACCCGCACCATCCAGGGGCTGCTGTACGGCTTCGGGTATGACCCCAACGGCTTCGACGGCAGCTTCGGCCCCGGCTGCCTGGCCGCCGTCAAGTCCTACCAGACCAACAAGGGCCTGAGCGTGGACGGCATTGTCGGCCCGAACACCTGGGCCGCCATGCTGGGCTGAGTCGTTTGCGGTGCGGCCTTTACATGGCCGTTAAATGTCCAGTAAGACCAAGGCCCCCAGAGCTGGCCCGATAAACTGAGGCACAGTGCGTGAGGCCGAAAGAGGAAACAGCCGCCCGAAGCGGAAAAAAGAAGGACGTAGGACAACATTCATATTGCGCTTTCGAGCTTGGCATTGTAAAATTCTAAGGAAAGGATGTGATCTCTATGGACGCAGAAAAGCAAACCGCTGGAAACGCTATGCCGCTTGCATCAGAAATGTACGAAGACCTGAAACGAGAGACAAAGTTCAAGGAAAGGCTCATTTGCATTCTCATCGGTGTAATTGTTGTGCTTGTCCTTGTGCTTGCCGCGACAAACATCTATCATATCTATGAGTGGAGCCGCTTTGATACTATCGTTGTAGATAGCGGAGACGGCGGGAATGCCAACTACGTCCAGGGAGACAACACGGGCGGCATCTACAATGGCGAAACTGGACAGACGGAGGAAAGCGGGCAGTAAAAGCTGCCCGGGCGGCTATTCAGCCAAAGGATCGGGGTGAACTCCTTGAACATCAAGACGGAGTTTACCGAACCGGAATGTGACTATTTCCGCAGCGTATGCAACTTTACGGACGAGGAACGTGCTGTATTCGATCTTCGTGTTAAGGCGAAATCAATTGTTGAAATCCAGATTGCGCTTAATATGTCGGAATCGACCGTGAACAGGCGCATTCGGAACATCAAGAAGAAAATCCATAAAGTGCTCTGACAGATTTCTGGCAGAAAGTTGGGAGGAAACCGAAAGGTTTCCTCCCTTTTTTTGTGCCAAAATTTGAGAAAGAAATAGAAGAAAGGTGCGGCGGGGAACTTGTACCATTACTACAACCCAAACCCAAGAGGGAAAAATGTCGGCGACTGCGCCGTTCGTGCCTTGTCAAAAGCATTGGGGCAGGATTGGTATACGACCTTTTTCGATTTGTGCATTGAAGGGGCGATTCTTGCGGATATGCCGAGCGGGAACAGCGTCTGGGGATCGTATTTGAAACGCAAAGGGTTTCACCGAGAAATCGCCCAGGATGATATAACCGTAGCCGAATTTATCGAGAAGCACCCGGCGGGCACATACATTCTTGCGCTTTCTGGACATGTCGTATGCGCACAGGGCGGGGTCTTATACGACAGCTGGAACAGCGAAAACGAAACTGTACTCTATCACTGGGCAAAGGAGAGATAAGACATGGCGTATCCGTACTATGGCAGCTATATGCCTAACTATTATCAGCCGTTGCAAAATGTTGGGAATCAATACCAGCCCACACAACAGGCAAACCAGCCCATGCAGGCGCAAGCCGGGGCCGGTATTATCTGGGTGCAGGGGGAAGAGGCGGCGAAAGCCTACATGGTAGCCCCGGGCAATTCGGTTCTGTTGATGGACAGCGAGGGGACAACCTTTTACTTGAAATCCTCTGACGCTCAGGGGATGCCGATGCCGCTCCGTATATTTGACTATACCGAGCGGACAGCTCAAAAGCCCGCGCAAGCCGCAACGGCTTCTACCGAGGAATATGTGACACGCAAGGAGTTTGACGCCCTGGCCGCACGGCTTGACGCCTTGACGGCTCCAAAACAGGGGGCAAAGAAACCGGCGCAAAAGGAGGCAGTGAACGATGGCTAACCCGTTGTTCCAAGCGTTAGGAGGGAACCAGCAGCCCAATATGTTGCAGCAGTTTCAGCAGTTCATGGGGCAGATGCGTGGAACAGACCCGAACGCCATGATTCAAGACCTTGTTTCCTCTGGCCGTGTCTCCCAGGCTCAGCTTGACCAGGCTCAAAGACAGGCCCAGCAGCTGGCATCTATGTTTGAGCCACTGCGGAGGATGTTCGGAAAGTAAAGATAAAATATAAGACGATTTCACTTTCTGCAAAGAAATTAACAAACAGTATAAGCGTACTTTGAATATTTCCAAACGATAATCAAAATTCCGGCCGGATTTTGAAATAAAATCTAAAAGGAGATAAAACAATGAGTCTTTCGACTGACAACACCGTCATGACAATGCCTGTGGCTCCTGCCGCAAGCTCTGGGTATGGCAGCGGTATGTGGGGCGGCGACTGGGCCTCCTGGATTATCCTGTTCCTGCTCTTCGGCCTGTTCGGCGGCAACTGGGGCGGTTTTGGCGGCTCTGGCGGTGGCCGTGACGGCTGCTGCTGCGCTCCCGCCACAAGCGCAGACCTTCAGCGCGGGTTCGACAACCAGTCCGTTATGAACAAGCTGAACGGTCTGGAGAATGGGCTGTCCTCCCTGGGCTACGACCAGCTGGCCCAGATGAACGGCATCAACACCAACATCCTCCAGACTGGCTTCGGCATCCAGAACGCCGTCCAGCAGGGCACCGTGGCCGGGATGCAGAACACCAACGCCATCCAGTCCCAGCTCTCCAGCTGTTGCTGCGGCCTGGAGAAGGGGCAGATGCAGATCACCAACAGCATGGATAGCGGCTTCTGCCAGACCAATTACAACCTGGCCACCAACACCAACTCCATCATCCAGAACGCCCACGCCGACACCGACCGCGTGATCGCCAAGTTGGACGCCATGGAGATGGCCCGCAAGGATGAGACCATCGCCGCCCTGCGCTCTCAGGTGAACGCTCTGAACCTGGCTCAGTCCCAGGCCAATCAGAACCAGTATCTTGTTGACACCTTGCGGCCCTGCCCCGTTCCAAGTTATATTACCTGTAACCCCTGGGCCGGTTCCGGCTACGGTGGCTGCGGGACTTGCGGCTGCTAACTGAACACCTCAACTTGTCGGCTTTTCCGACATGTTCGGCCCCGTGCCGATTTTGAACCATGCGGCGGGGCGGTAGCCTCGCCGCTATCTTTTTGAGAAAGGATTGATTTATTTGGCAGAATATACTTCTGTTGCCGCCCAGACGATTGCCGCCAATGGTAACGCAGTATTCACCGAAACGCCTGTGCAGGCTTCCAACTGCTCTATCGTTCATCGAGAGGGCAGCGGCATTGTTACCCTGCGTGGTAATACAAACCAGTGCCGTGCCCGGTATCTGGTGATTTTCTCCGGCAACATCGCTGTAGCTACGGGCGGTACTGCTGGCCCTATCTCTATCGCAATCGCCGTTGAGGGGGAGGCTTTGGGCAGTGCCACCGCTACAGTCACCCCCGCCGCCGATGGGGACTACTTCAACGTGTCCGCCTTTGCCTATGTGGATGTACCCCGTGGCTGCTGTGCGACTGTTTCCGTGAAGAACCCCAGCGCCCAGGCTATCGACCTGGTGAACGCCAACCTGATTGTAACCCGTCAGTGCTGAAAGGAGAATAGATATGGACTATATGCACGAACTGAAAGAAAAACTCTGCGAAGAGCTGGAGGAAATCGCACGTAAGCCGGAGATGGGAGCGGGCGATTTGGAGATCATTCACAAGCTGACCGATACCATCAAAAATATCTGCAAGATCGACATGCTGGATGAGGACGGCGGCTACTCCCGCGCCGGTAACTGGGAGGCTGACATGCGCGGCACCTACGGCCGGGGCAGTTCCTACCGGGGACGCAAGCGCGACAGCATGGGCCGGTATTCCCGTACCGGTCGGATGTACTCTCGCGCTGAGGCGAAGGAGGAGCTTGTAGACCGCATTGAGGACATGATGGGCGGTGCGACTGAACAGGAGAAAATGATTCTGCGCCGCGCTATGGATCAGCTGGAGAAACTGTAAGGGGGCGGCCCCATGCTGGATGCAAGAGAGATTGACATCGAGATCGCCCGGCTTGAGTACGGTGAAAGCAGCTACCCCGCCTATCAAAAGCTGGCAAACCTCTATACCATCCGAAACCAGATGAACCGCA
>CBCPMX010000061.1:0-19661 GCA_965120355.1 uncultured Oscillospiraceae bacterium | reverse complement strand
GCCCCAACGGTAGAGGCGGCAATCAATTACCTCAAAGACAGATATGGCCCTGATGTCAAATACAGAGTGGAGGGTGTCACACAATGACCGAGATTGAGATGCTGCGGGAGCAGCTTGCAGCAGCGCAGAAGGAGAACGATGAACTTCGGTCGCTGCTGGGCAGGAAAAAACACCAAGATGCATACCCGGATGACCTGATAGATAAGTTCCCCAAAGTCCGTGAGGCGGTGGGCAGAAACCCAGTGCATCTATCCAAGAATAAGTACCGGTTAAAAGAGTCGTTCACACGGCAACTCTCTTATGTCGTTCGGTCTACCGTGTTTTGCCATACGGCAAAAGAGGGTAAACGTGCCGAGAGCTATGTCTCGGTTCAAGACATGGACCGAGAGGAATACGCCCTCTGGCTGAGTACGCTGGAGGGCGTTCTAACTGCGCTGGAGAACGGTTGTAACAGTCGGGAAGTGGGGAGGAGCAAAAGTGATGAGCAGGATATCGGTAGAGAACCCGCGTGAGGCTAAAGGGAAAGGGTAATGGGTTGACACTCCTTACGGCTCAGGCTGTGGGGAGTGTCAGACACGGTCTTGAAAGTGTTAGCCCCGCTAGGAAAGACGCTTGCTATAGTTCCTCTCGACAAGTAAATAAAAGGCCCATTCTTAACGGGTTGGGCCTTTCCTCGTAAGTGCCTTTCGATGTGGAGGATGTGTAATATCCCGCGATTATGGGAGATGCCATGCTGATTCTGTAAATAACAATCAAACATGACTTGGGCTGCCGTGGCATGGCAGGTTTTACAAAGCGGCACTGTCTCCTGCAGATCCGAAATGGAAGGAGACAGTGCCGCTGGCTGTTTGGAACTTGGATCAGGACGGAACGTCAGAATCCGATGGATCTTCCTCTGCATCGGAAGACGCTTCCTCCGAATCGGCCGCAGCTTCCGCAGAGGAAGTTTCCGTGTCATCGTACACCGGCGTGTAGTTGACAATGATGCTGCGGTCCGTCAGGGCGGTGACATCTGTAAGTGGATTTTCAAAAGCGTTGACCTGGACCAGGTTGATACAGCTGGACAACGCATCGATGCTTTCAAGGTCGTTGTAGTCCAGATCCACATAGTTCAGCCACTGCAAACCCGTGAGTCCGGAGATGTCGGTGAGCTGGTTGTTGGTGGCGCTGAGAAACACCAGGGCGCAGTCTACGGAGAACATGGGCAGGGAAGTGAGCTGGTTGTTGTCCAGCGTTAAATCGGTCAGTGCATCCATGCCGGCCAGCGCGCTGACGTCAGTGAGCAAATTGCCGGACAGGTCTAGGATTTCCATACTTGTGCAGTCTGCCAGGCTCTCTACACTGGTCAGGCTGTTGTTGCTGGCGTCCAGTTCCCGTAAACCGGTCAAAGAAGAAAGGGCGTCAATGGAGTCCAGACCGCAGCCGGAGATATCCAGTACCTCCAATGCGATCAAACCGCGCAGGGGCGTGACCACACCGATGGGATTGCCGGATAGATTCAAATTTTGAAGGTTTGTCAGGGATTCCAAAGTCTCTGCGGAATCCAGGACATTGCCGGAGAGGTTCAGGGCCTGCAGGCCGGTGAGGCCGGAGATGGCGGAAACACTGCCCAGACTGTTGTCGGACAAATCCAGAATGCGTAAGCCCGTCATGCCGCTCAGCGCGTCCACGGAGGAAAGGCCGCAGCCGGACAGATACAGTTCCTCCAGCCAGGTCATGGTGCCGATGGCCTCCAGGCTTTCGGCGTCTACGGAAGTTCCGGAAAGATGAAGAACCCGCAGGGATTCCACCTGAGCCACCGGCGTCAGATCCAGATCTGCGAAGTCACAGATATACAGCGTCTCCAGTTCATCGAACCACCGCAGATCCTCCAGAGATTGGACTTCCTCTGGAATGGTCAGTTCTGTAATGGACCACAGGTCGCTGGTCATGATGGTGGTGGAGTAATCCACATCCAGCAGTTCCCGAATATAATCTTCCAATACCAGATCTGAGAAGGTGACTTCCTCGTCCACATGGCCGATGAGGTAGCTGCCGGTAGTCAGGGGGCTGGCAAGCCCGTCCTCGGAGACCACCATGGCCTGTACTTGTGTCGTGCCCCCCGAAAGGGAAAGCGGTTCGCTGTAAACTGTGCCGGCAGTGGAGGGGTATTCGCCGGAGGTGGACACATAGCAAGTGCCGCCGGAGTAGGAAATCGTCAGGTCGATATAATCTGAATATTCGCCAGGCTCCGGCTCCAATGTGGGCGCTTCGGGCCGCAGTGCGTTCAGCTCCTGATAAACAGAATCATAGGTGACGTTGCTCAACAGGTTTTCCGCGTCCAGCAGCTTGTCCTGCCGGACATAGACACTGGACAGGGCCACATACAGAGAGGTCTCCTCCGGCAGATCCATAATGGCACAGGCCAAGGTATATTCCGCTCTGGAATAGTTGCCGGACAGGATATATGCTTCAGCCAGCGCGATATGGGTGGACGCCTCCTGGTTATTCTTTTCCAGCGCCTTCTGATAGAGACTGATGGCTCTGTCATAGCGCTGCTCAGCCACGGCTTCTTGGGCACGGGTAATATAAAAGGTGTCGTTCAATGTATCCTGATAGATCAGAAAATACCAGGCTGCACCGCCCAGAATTGCCAGAACCAACAGCAACGGAATCACAATTTTCAAAACTCGTTTCATGCGGGGACTCCATTCAATTTGATGAAAGTGAAAACATCACAGAAGATGCAATGCTTAAGATTGATACGGGTATTATACGGCGGACAAAAGGGGCTGTCAAGATTATGTCAATCTTATTGTATCACGCAAACATGTCGAAATTGTGACGGCGCGCGCAAATTTTGCATCGGGTTTTCTTTGGGCGCATTGACAAACGACGGTGGAATCAGGTAAGATAGAAACAGATAAAAACAGCCGGTCAGCGCCTGCCCGCACAGGGCGTTTCTTTTGCCGTGACATGGCCTGCTCGTGTATGAAAATTGTAAAAGCTGTGAGGAAAACGCATGTTTCAAATACTGAAAACCAATGGCTGCGCCCGGCGCGGCGAATTTACCTGTCCCCACGGAACCGTGCAGACGCCGGTGTTTATGAACGTGGGGACGCAAGGGGCGATCAAAGGCGGCCTCAGCGCAGAGGATCTGCGGCACATTGGCTGCCAGATTGAACTGAGCAACACCTACCATCTCCACCTGCGGCCTGGTGACGGCGTGGTGCGGGAGATGGGCGGCCTGCACAAGTTTATGAATTGGCATGGCCCGATGCTCACAGACTCCGGCGGATTTCAGGTTTTCTCTCTGGCCCAGCTGCGGCGGATCCAGGAGGAGGGCGTCTATTTCGCCTCCCACATCGACGGGCGAAAGATTTTTATGGGGCCGGAAGAGAGTATGCAAATCCAGTCAAATCTGGGCAGCGACATCGCCATGGCTTTTGACGAGTGTATTGAAAACCCGTCGTCCCACGACTATGTACTTCAGTCCTGCCAGCGGACATACCGGTGGCTGGTGCGCTGCAAGGCGGAGCTGGAGCGGCTCAACCGTTTGCCGGAGACGGTGAACCCAGGGCAGGTCCTGTTCGGCATCAATCAGGGCGGCACCTACGCCGATATCCGCATCTGGCACATGCAGAAGATTGCGGAGCTGGATTTGCCGGGGTATGCCATCGGCGGCCTGGCGGTGGGGGAGACAACCCAGGAGATGTATGACATTATTGAGGCGGTGGAGCCGTATATGCCGGCAGACAAGCCCCGGTATCTCATGGGTGTCGGGACGCCCAGCAACATTATAGAAGGCGTGGCCCGGGGAATCGACTTTTTTGACTGCGTAATGCCGGCCCGCAACGCGCGGCATGCCAGGCTGTTTACATGGCAGGGAGCCATCAATCTGAAAAACGCCAAATATGAGCGGGATCCCGGACCCATCGATCCGGAGTGTGACTGCCCCGTCTGCCGGACCTATAGCCGCGCTTATCTGCGGCACCTGTTCAAGGCGGAGGAGGTCCTGGCCCTGCGGCTGGCGGTGATGCACAACCTGTATTTCTACAATACGCTGATGGCGCGTATCCGGCAGAGCCTGGATGACGGAAGCTTTGAACAGTTCCGCGCAGAATACTCGGAAAAGCTGGCGCGAAAGTTATGAGCGGAGAGACGTCCATGGACAAGCTGCTGGAACGGGATCTGTACGGACCGGTCCGGGACTATCTGGATGCGTTGGGCTATGATGTCAAGGGGGAAGTCAAGGACTGCGACATTGCCGCGGTGCGGGGTGAAGAGCTGATTGTGGTGGAGCTGAAGCGGGGATTCACACTGGAGCTGGTCTATCAGGCTATGGAGCGGCAGAAAATTGCCGACGGCGTCTATGTGGCAGTGCCGTTGCCGAAGCGGGGATACCGTGCGCCCCACATGCGAGACATGCAGACCCTTTGCCGCCGGTTGGAACTGGGGCTGATCCTGGTGGGATTTTCCGCCGGGGGCATCCCGCAGATCGATGTAGCGGTCCATCCCAAAGAGGCCGCAGCGCCCCGACGGGATAAAAAACGCCGCCTGGCTGTGCTGCAGGAGCATGCCAATCGAACTGGGAGCGTCAACACCGGCGGAGTCAGCCGGAAAAAAATTCTGACGGTCTATAAGGAACAGGCGTTGAATGTAGCCAAAATTCTGCGGGATAACGGCCCGCTGCGCGCTGAGGAGATCCGGCGAATGGGCGGCCCGGACAATACCGCCAGTATCCTGCGGCGCAATTATCAGGGGTGGTTTGAACGGGTGGAACAGCTGGAGAACGGCCGCTATACCTTTCAGGTGAGCGAAAAAGGACTGGACGTGTTGGCCCTCTATGCAGAACTGCTTTAATCTGCGCATACGCGGAATAAGCCGGCAAAGGCGCTTATAGCATCAAAGAGGGCCTGATGGTGTTTCCTTTAAGATTAGGGCTTGCAAATTAGCCGAAGAATGCTATAATAGTATAAATTATTTTGAACGGAGGATACGCAATGGGTGAATTGTTGGCGACCCTGCTGCCGTTTGCCATCTTGATTGTGGTGTTCTACTTCTTACTGATCCGCCCGGAGAATAAGAAGAAGAAGGCTCTGAATGAGATGCGGAACAATCTGGCTGTGGGCGATGAGATCACCACCATTGGCGGGATCGTAGGTACGATCTGCCATATCAAGGATGATATGATCACCATCGAGACCGGTGCGGATCGTGTGCGGGTGCAGCTGGCCAAGTGGGCTGTCTCTACCAAGGGCACCGCCACGGAGCAGCAGTAAGCGGCGTCCGGCAAAGGCCATACACTCGAACCAGGGAACTGTGGTTCCCTGGTTTTTTGTTTTCCGACGGCAGGGGAGGGGGGAATATCCTGTCCGATGGCAGCGTAGACTGTGGCAGGGGATTTGGGCAAAAACAAGCCTGGATACCCGGAACAATGGAAGCGTCTGCTTCCGGCATGGAGGGCTTGTGTATGAAAAAACGGGAGGAAACAGGCAGTGGCGCGGCGCTGGTGCGGACGGCGGTCCTGGGCGGCGGCGCCGCCATCGGAATGGCGCTGGTGTTGGCGGCGGTGTGCGCCGCTGCGACTTTAGCGGGGATTTTGCCGGAGGGCCGGCTCCGCGCTGCGGCGGTGGCCGTGACATTTTTGGCGGTGTTCTGCGGTTGCCTGTGGGCGGCGCGAACAGCAGGACAAAAAAGGTTGTTTCTGGCGCTCGGCGCAGCGGCCGTTTATGTGCTGGCTGCTTATCTGGGAAAAACTGCATTTCATCTCAGCGGCAAGGAAGGTACTGTATCAATCCTGCTGGCAGTGGCGGCAGGCACGCTGTGCGCGGGTCTGTTGTCTTCCAGAAAACAGTCGAAACGCCGCCGTGGCTAAAATACAAAATATTACAAATTTCGCCGGTTCCATTCTGTTCCACTGCATGCTGTGCAGGAGAAGGGAACCGGCGCTCTTTCTGTTTTTTCGCTATTTGCGCGGCCGTCATGCGCAAAAATGCAAGGAGCCCTGCAAGATTTGCAAGCCTGCCGAAAAAGTAAATTTAATTTACAATGCTCGAATTTTTTGCAAGAAATCTTGCAAAAACCTACATCTGCCGCCGCATATGGCTTTTTGACACTATATCTTGAGGGAACACGCACCCAAAAGCTGCCTTTGGAAGCCTTTCAGTTGCGAAGTTTACATAATTAAGTTAACATAATTTTTCGTGATAATTGACAAAAAATCAGAAAAGCCTTGAAATGCCAATAATTTTGGAGTATAGTAACGGTAACTTCAGGCGCGGTTATGACGGCTGAAATAACTTCCCATATTTTCATGATTCTATTCTGTGGGCGCCGCTCATAGTGTGTACGGGGTGACGCTGATGGGAAGATGGAACCAGAGCCTGAGATTTCGTGCGCAGGGACAAGCGGTCTGCCTGCTGATGCTGGTGGGAGCCTTTGCCGTAGGCCTGCTGGCAGGCAGTTTATTCGCCCGGATGGGCGGCAGCGCCGATTGGACACAGTTGTCGATCTGTGTGGAGCGGTGTCTGGAAGGAGAGCGGCCCGGCTTTTTTTCTACGCTGTCCGTAACTTTGCGGTATCCTCTGCTGCTGATCCTGAGTGGAATTACCCTTTGGGGCGTTTGGGCTGCGCCAGTGGTGCTGGCGTTCCGCGGGTTTTTTCTCAGCTATACCGTGGCGTGCTTTGCCATGGTCTATGGTGGGCGGGGGTATATCCTCAGTTTGACGCTGGTGTTGTTTCATGGCATTGCCATGCTGCCGGTGCTGTTTGCACTGGGACAGTGGTCCATGGAACGTGCGCTGGCAAAGAAGTACAAAAGAATGGAACCTAGATTTGAGCGACAGGAGGCTTTGTTATGCACAGTCGTATCGGCGCTGGTGCTGGCGTCGTCCCTACTGGAAACCGTACTGCTGCCGGTACTGTTCGGGTGGGTACGCGCGCTGACCGGCATTTGAGTTGTCCGCGGACAAAGGAAGTAGAAACTATGCAGGATGTTATTTCTGAGTACGAGAGTTTTCTCGTCAACCAAAAACACGCATCGCAGAATACTGTTTCGTCTTATATGCGAGATATTCGGCAGTATGCGGCATACCTGGAAGAACATTCTGACGTAGACATCCTCGATGCGGAAAAAGAGGATATCCATACATATCTGGAGTGGCTGACGGCAAAGGGAAAATCGCCGGCCACAGTTTCCCGTTCTTTGGCCTCCATGAAGAGCTTGTATAATTTCCTGGTCAGCCGGCAGCTGCTGGAAGAAAATCCTGCGCAGGACATTCAGACCGCAAAGCCGGAGAAAAAGCTCCCTCAGATTCTCACGGGCAAAGAGGTGGAGCTGCTTCTGGCACAGCCTCAGTGCACAGATATGAAGGGCTATCGCGACAAGGCCATGCTGGAGCTGTTGTATGCGACTGGCATTCGTGTCAGCGAGCTGATTTCCTTGAATGTCGGCGATGTGAGCCTGGACGGCGGCTTCATCAAGTGCGCCAATAAGAATAAGGAGCGCATTATTCCACTGTATCCGGCGGCTATTAAGGCGCTGTCGGACTATATCAAGGATATCCGCCCCAATATGATTGCCTCTTATGAAGAGACGGCGCTGTTTGTCAACCTCAGCGGGGAGCGCATGAGCCGTCAGGGGTTCTGGAAGATCATCAAACATTATCAGGAAAAGGCGCAGATCGAAAAGGATATTACGCCCCATACCCTGCGGCACAGCTTTGCAACCCATCTGCTGGAAAATGGCGCGGATTTGCGCTCCATTCAGGAGATGCTGGGTCACGGCGACATTTCTTCGACGCAGATCTATGCGCAGCTGGTCAAGCAGAACCTGAAATATGTCTATAACAAATGTCATCCCAAAGCATAATACAAAGGAGTTTCCATGGGGCTTTTTTCTTACAATAAATATTACAAGCCCGGTAAGGGCGTGGAGAAAGATGAACCAGAGAAGCGGTCATTTTTTAAATTCTTTGAGCTGTTTGGCCGGAAATTCTGGCGGTATATCGAGGTCAATCTGATTCAGTTTGTAGTCCTGCTGCCGGTTTTGCTCTTCCTGCTGACCACGTTTTATGACTATCTCTTTACACAGGTATCGCCCACGGTTGTGACAGAGGATTTGAAGACCACGGCGGTCATTGACGAAAATAGGCAGACCTATGCTGGACAGACCGTATACGGACAGGTGCTCGATCACGGCAACCTGGACACCGGTTCGGAGGAAGTGGAAGGGCCGGGGTTTGTTTCCCTGGAACTGGGGACTTTGCAGGAGCAAAACGGCGTGATCTGGTTTGTTGCCAGTGATGAGATCGTATCGTTTTATTTGTCTGAGCAGGAGGATTTGCCGGTTTCTGACGGTGCAGAAGGGGAAACGGCGGATTTGGCTGCCGATATGATCATTGAGCTGACCGTCTCGGAGGATGGTGCCAGCGCTGCTGCGGCAGTCTATACCAACGTCTCCACCACTATGCTCTCCGTTGAGGGCTTCAACATCAACGTGTGGACGCTGCTGCTGCATATTGCCATGCTGTATTACACCTATGTGCCGTCCGTTATCCGGAATGTGCTGCTTCTGGTCAGTTGCCTGGCTTTTGGACCTGTGAAGGCGGGCATCACCTATGTATTGCGCAATTTCTCACAACAGCAGCATGCTTGGCTCACTGATATTTGGGACAAGGCCAAGGCAAACTGGAAGCAGGGGATGCTGTTCGGCGTGATTGATTTTGTGGTGCTCTTCCTGTTTGTGTTCAATCTTACCTACGATGGCGTCGGAATTGTATCCGGCAATGCGCTTGCGGCAGTGAAATATGTGTCGATTCTGGTGGCGTTCATCTGGTGTATTATGCGCAAATATATTTATCTGATGATGGTAACGGTGGAACTGACCACGTCGGCACTGGTTAAGAACGCATGGTTGCTGACCTTTTTGGGGGCGGCCCGCAATTTCTTGTCCACGTTGCTCAACGGGCTGATCTGGGTGGTATTCTTTGCGGCAACCATAGCGGTGAATCATCTGGTGGAGTTGCTGCTGCCGCTGCTGATGTACTCTTTCACGGGATTCCTCAGCGTGTCCGTCTGTTATCCGCTGGTGGATAAATATCTGGTGGTACCCATCAAAGCGCTGCAGGAGCAGCAAGAGGCGGAAAAAGCGTCTGCCGAGGAGCCGGAGGATCCGCCTAAAGAAGATCTGTTCTGAATGTGGAATTCTTAACATAACCAAACCGCAGGAGACCGGCGCTGCCGGTCTCCTGCGGTCCGTTTTCTGCGGGAAAATGCGGGGCAGAATGTGCAACATTCTGCCCCGCATAGAGAAGGTTTCTAAAGCCGCGTTTCAATTGACATTCTTGCGGGGGCACAGGGGGGCCTCCAACTCGTAAAATTCCAGGATGTATTCCTGCTTGGTTCGCGGATAAATCCGCTTTTCGCTGTGCTGGTATTGGAAGCCGCAGGACAACTGCATCCGTTTGGAAGCGTGATTTTCAGAGCGGCAGGAACACAGGAAGGCTGCCGCCTGTAATTGAGAGAAACAGTAGGTTGTCAGTGCGGTTAAAATCTGTTTTCCATATCCTCTTCTGATAAATTTGGGGCCAATGGCAATGCCCGTATCTTCATAAATACCAGGGCGAATCTCTACCATCCCGGCGAAGCCAATGGCCTGCCCGCTGGACTTTTCGTAGACGGTATAGGCAAAATGGTTTTTCTGCCATTCCAGCGTACGGTACATACGCTGCTGGGCGTCTTCTTCACTGGTTGTGACATTCCAAAGCATGTATCTGGCGCTTTCTTCCTGAGACCAGATATTGCGGTACAAGTCCTCCCAATCCGCAAAAACAGCTTTGCGGATATACAGATCGTTTGTTTCTAGCATGTGCACGGCTGAAATCCGCTCCTCAATCAATAAGTGTGGGTGCAGATTTCCCGCACCTTTTTTTGCAGCTGTTTCAGGTCGCGGAAGGTGTCCGGCTTCTTGCTGGCGTCCCGCAGCAAAGCGGCTGGATGGTAGAGGGCAGTGAAGCAGATCCCCCCTTTTTCAAACCATAGGCCATGCTCCTGGGTGATCTTAAAATCTTGCTTAATCAGCCGGCAGGCGGCAATGCGTCCGAGGCAGACAATGATTTTTGGCCGCAGCAGCTTTGTCTGATACCGGAGCCAGGGAATGCAGGCGTCTTGCTCCACGTTCAGCGGGTCGCGGTTTCCAGGGGGGCGGCATTTGACAATGTTGGCGATGTAGCAGTTTTCTCTGTTCAGATCAATGATGTACAGCATCTCGTCCAACAGCTGGCCTGCTGCGCCGACGAACGGTTCGCCCTGCGCATCCTCATTTTTGCCAGGCCCCTCTCCGACGAACAGGACTTCCGCATCGTGGGAACCTACGCCGAACACAACGTTGGTGCGGGTTTCGTACAGCGGACAACGGGTGCATTGTTTACATTGCGCTTCCAGCGCTGCCCATGTGGCCGGATCGGACATATGACAGACCTCCTTCCAGCATTTAAGAATGTGTGGGTGTGTCTGCGCCGTCTTTGGCATGCGCAGCATCTTCTGTTTGGGCAGAGTGCCGCGATTGCTGCTTTTTCCATTTGTGCAGCCGTTTGCGATATGCGCGGCGCGGCGCGGCTGCGAACTCGTGGAGGAAGAAAAGCAGAACCACCGCAATGAGCACGGCAATCACAAATTTCACATAGATATTCGATAAGAATGCGCGGAGCTGCTGCGATGCATAGGCGAATTCTGATCGGGCAACCGCATTGGAGGAGACCAGTGTGGTACTGCCCAGCTCGCGATCCCCATAGCTGACAGTGACGGTTCCCAGCTGTGTACCCATTGCCACAGGCGCTTCAATGCCGTCCGGATCGCTGAGTGAAATGTCATAGACCAGTTCATCCGCATCGTAATCCAACGGCAGCAGCGCCGTAAGTTCTTCGGCCGCAACCAGTTCCAGCTTCTGATCTCCGGCAGAAAGCAGGGCGGGGATGGTGGCGATGATGTCGGTGGTATTCAGGACGACTTGATATTCATAGGAGGAGAATCCATACTCGAACATGCGCTGGGTTTCCACAAAGCTCATGTAGGTGTAAGTGCCGTCGCTGTTGAGCTGCGCTTCAGCGCCGCACAAGATACTGAGCAAACGTATGGGCGCCTCCACAGCGGTGGAGATCAGGCAGAATCCGCCGGCAGTGGTGCTGCCGCTCTTAATCCCCTGGGCCGGCTCATAGAAATACTCATCGGTGGTCAGGGTTGAGGTCAGGTAATTACCGGTAATCAAGGTTCGCTGACCGGACAGGTTTGTGGCGGGGATGGTTACCTGTTCGGCACTGGCGTAGGTCATGAAGCCGTTGGTGTCGATGGCAGCCAGCGCCAATTTGCTCAGGTCGCGGGCGGTCGAGTAGTGGTCTTCGTTGTGCAGGCCATGGGTGTTGGCAAAGTGCGTATCGGTACAGCCCAGAGACGCTGCTTTTTCATTCATCATCTCCACAAAAGCGTCGATAGATCCGGAAATATGCTCTGCGGCCACGTTGCATGCCTCATTGACGGACGATACCATGATCAAATACAGTAAGCTGTCCAGAGTCAGGGTTTCGCCGACCTGTAGGGTGGAGGCGTTGTCGCCCACTTCACTGATGGCAGTAGAAGAGACGGTGGCAAGCTCGTTGAGATTGCCGTATTCCAGGATCAGCATGGCTGTCACAATTTTTGTCAGACTGGAGGGATAGATCCTAGTATCCGCATTCTGTTCAAACAGGACTGCGCCGGTGTCCAGATCCAGAAGCATGGCAGATGTGGCTTCCACAGAAAATGCCGCGGTATTGGTATCCGATGCCATGGCCACAGGTGTCAGTGTTGTGCAGAACAGTGTGATGGCCATCAGGAGGGAAAAAATTCTGATTTTTTTCATAGTTTCTCCCGTCAACTGGCGGTGCGCCATTGCCGGCAGCCGCCGAATTGTGTTATAATACATTGAGAGGTGCGGGCCAGCGCCCGAGACACAGCTCTTCTGCTCATTATAGCAAAATATCTGCCAAAGTGCAACTTATGTCAGAGGGAGGATGGGCAAAAAATGAAACTTTCTGTGGTAGAATGGTGCATTTTGATCCTGACCGGCTTGTTTCTGACCTTTGTGGCGGGATATTTTGCAGGGACGCAGAATGCCGGAAGCGTGGCGGTTTCCGGCACAGTGCTGGTGGAGACAGAGACAACGCCGCCGTCTGCTGATGGAGCAGAAGATGCAGGCGCCGGCGAAACGCCTGCGGCGGTCTCTGACGCGCAAGATGCCGCGCCGGTGCAGGCGGTGGCTCAAGAAGCGGATGCCGCCAGCGACAGCACAGATACGGACGGCCGGATCAACATCAATACTGCCGGCGCAGAAGAGCTGGAAAGCCTGCCGGGAATCGGAGAAGTGCTGGCCCAGCGGATCATTGCATACCGCGAGGAGTACGGACCGTTTGCATCGGTGGAGGAGATCCTCAATGTCAGCGGCATTGGTGCGGGGAAATTTGCATCCATACAAGACTTAATCACAGTGGGGTGACTGAATATGAAAATTCTGGTTGTTGATGATGAAAAGCTGCTGGTCAAGGGCATTAAGTTCAACTTGGAGAACGAGGGCTACGAGGTCGGCGTGGGATATGATGGCGCGGAGGCCGTGGAACTGGCCCAGAGCGGCGAATATGATCTGATCGTTCTGGACCTGATGATGCCCAAATTGGACGGTCTGGAAGCGTGCCTGAAGATCCGGGAGTTTTCTAACGTACCCATTATCATGCTGACGGCCAAATCGGCCGATGTAGATAAACTCATTGGGTTTGACCACGGAGCAGACGACTATCTGACCAAACCATTTAATATCCTGGAATTGAAGGCCAGAATCCGGGCGCTGCTCCGCCGCAGCACCCAAAGCAATTCCAAAGTCAAGTCCAACCGCGTTAGCTATGGCTCGATCACTGTAGACTCTGATGAACGCAATGCTTATAAAAATGGTGAACTGGTAGATGTGACGGCCAGAGAATTTGACCTGATTGAACTGCTGATCCACAATCCGGGCCGCGTCTATTCCCGGGAGAGTTTGCTGGACATCATCTGGGGCTATGAGTACCAGGGGGACATCCGCACAGTGGACGTTCATGTCCGGCGCCTGCGGGAAAAACTGGAGGCTGAGCCGGCTTCGCCCCAGTATATCATGACAAAGTGGGGGGTTGGATACTATTTCAAAGCTTAAGGATTCCATCAGCTTCAAACCGGGGAGCCTGCAGTTTCGCTTTACAATGATGTATACACTGCTGACTGTGGGCATCCTGCTGGTGCTGAATTTCTATCCGGTGTCGGCGGCGCAGGATCTGGTATTCCAGTCCAAACAGTCTTCGGTGCTGATCAAGGCACAGATGATCGGCTCATCTCTGTCGGGGTTGGAATCTCTCAACGCTGACACTGTGGAACAGGTCATGGAGCTGCTGGATGACGTCAACTCTTCCCGCATTATTGTCACAGACGGAGAGGGATGCGTACTTTATGACTCTGTCGCCGCAGGCGATACCACCGGAAAATATGTACTCTACCCAGAGGTAGTGACAGCGCTGGAAGGGTCGGATGTGTTCCATTGCCTGTACCATGACGGCGTGTTTGAGAGCCATGCGGCCATTCCGGTCATGTATCACTCCAGTCCCATCGGGGCGGTGTATTTGCTGGATTTGGATACGGAGGAGGCGGCGTTGATCCAGGGGATCCAGTCCAATACCTTTACGATCTCCATTGTGGTGCTGGCTGTGGTGTTGGTGTTTTCCGTGCTGTTTTCCGTGCTGCTGTCCGGGCGCATTCGCTCCATCCTGCACTCCATTCGCATTGCCAGAGAGGGCGAGTATACCCATAAAATTGACATCCGCGGCAAGGACGAGTTGAGCGAGCTGGCCAGTGAGTTCAACCAGCTGACTCAGCGGCTTCAGAGTACGGAAAAGCTGCGTCAGCAGTTTGTCTCCGATGCTTCCCATGAGCTGCGCACGCCCTTGACGGCCATCCGGCTGCTGGCGGACTCTATCTTGCAGAACCCAATGGACGAGGAGACGCTGCGGGAGTTTGTATCGGACATCGGTGACGAAGCCGACCGGCTGGCCCGTATGACCAGCAAACTGCTGACATTGACCCGCATCGACAGCGATCCGGAACAGGCGCTGGAGGTGGTAGATCCGGCGGTGACGGTAGAGAAAGTATTCCGAATGTTGACGCCGCTGTCTGAACTGGTGGGGGTGAAGCTGCTCAGTACCATGGACAAGGGGTGCACAGTGCTGGCCAATGAGGATGATATGTACCAGGTGGTATTCAACCTGGTGGAAAACGCCATCAAGTATAACTACCAGGGCGGTACGGTCAACGTGCTTCTGTACCGGCGGGACGGCGATGTGGTTCTGCATGTGGAGGACTGCGGCGTTGGCATTCCGGAGGAAGACATTCCCCACATCTTCGAGCGGTTTTACCGGGTGGATAAGGCCCGCTCCCGGGAGGCCGGCGGCACGGGGCTGGGACTTGCCATTGTGCACGATGTAGTTGCGCGGTACGGCGGAACGGTCAAAGTGTCCAACCGGGAGCAGGGCGGTACGCGGTTTACGGTGATATTCCCCTATATGGGCATGGATGAGGAGGGGAATCTCATATGAAGTATCGAGTTGTGTCAATTTTATGGATGCTTTCCCTTCTGTTCAGCCTGGCATCCTGTGGGGAAGAGACGGAGGAGTCCGCGACGGTCAGCTTTTATTACCGGATTTCCGATGAACTGGCCTATGACGATAATCAGTTGATCCAGCCGGAACAGAGAACTCTGTCCACCGATGAAGAGGATTTAGAATCGTTGCTGCAGCTGTATCTGGAGGGGCCGCTGGATGCGAAATACACCTCGCCGTTTCCCAAAGGCACCAATGTGGTACGGGTCCGGCAGGTGGGGACCAGCGTGCAGGTGGTGCTCAGCGAAGGGTTTTCCCAGCTCACCGGGATCAACCGTACCATTGCAGACGCCTGTTTGACATTGACCCTGACGTCGCTGGAAGGCGTCGAAAGTGTGACGATCTATGTGGTGGGTGAAAATACAGAGGCGTTGGCGGAAGAGCCCAGAACCATGGAGGACTATATTTTAGTCGACGAGGGCATTGAGGATCAGACGGAGAGTATTAAACTCTATTTTGCAGACAGTGCCAACCGTTATCTCATGGGCGACCAGCGCAGCGTTGTGGTCAGCGAAAACGAGGCTGTCAGCGTGTACATTATGCAGCAGCTCATCGCGGGGCCGACGGATGATCAGCTCCAGGCCACGATTCCGGAGGGAACGCAGCTTTTGAGCGTTACCCAGGACGGGGATCTGTGCATCGTGGACTTGTCGGCGGAGTTTCGGGAGAATATGCCGAAAACTGAGCAGGGGGAGCGAATGACTGTCTATTCCATTGTCAACTCCCTGACGGAGCTGGAAACGATTGCGCGGGTGCAGATCCTTTGTGAGGGGCAGACCATTGGAATCTACCGCTATTTAGACTTGTCTGAGCCGTTTGTCCGCAATGAAGACGTCATTGGACCTGTGCTGTCGGGACTCAATGAGTTCGACGCCACAATTTATATGCAGAGCTGGTCCAGCGACTATTTGGCGGAGGTGCCGCTGCGGATTCATCAAACGGCCAATCAGAGCCAGGAAGAGCTGGTAATCGAAGCGCTGATCTCCTACGAGCCGGTCAACGGGTTCACCAATCCCATCCCAGCGGGTACACGCCTGCTGTCAGAAGATATGACCAACGGAATTTGCCGGGTGACCCTTTCCCATGAATTTGCAGAAGATGCGCATACGGTTTCAGAACAGCGCATGCGGGTTATCGCGCTGGTGGCCTCCCTGACGGCATTGGATAATGTGGAAGCGGTGCTGCTGACAGTAGAGGGACTGGAAGAGAATTTTTTTGGAGACTTTGATCTGTCCAGCGCCATCTATCGCAGTGAGGATTGGTTTTTCCCATAATGCAGCACCGGGAATGGTGGGAGCATTGACATTCTCTCGCTGGTGTGGTAAGCTTTTCAGGAAAATGCTGTTGCGCCACAGAGCGAGCGCAGAATCAAACGCATCGCGTTGTGCGCAAAAAGCGTGGTCAAAGAGCAAGATTGGGCCGGGCTTCATGGCAGAAGCCTTACGCAGAGAGGCCCAACGCCTGGAGACGGCTGCCTGTTTCTATGGGCGCCGGCTCCAGGTAAATCATACTGTTAAGAAATGAGGTTTTTCCATGTCCGATTACAAGATCAATACAAAATGCGTTCAGAGTGGTTATACCCCCGGCAATGGCGAACCGCGGCAGATCCCCATCATTCAGTCCACAACCTTTAAATATGCTACCAGCGAGGATATGGGAAAGCTGTTTGATTTGGAAAGCTCCGGATATTTCTACACCCGTCTGCAGAATCCCACCAACGACTATGTGGCGGCTAAGATCTGCGACATGGAGGGCGGAACTGCAGCCATGCTGACTTCTTCCGGGCAGGCAGCCAACTTCTTTGCCGTGTTCAACATCGTCAGCCAGGGGGATCACGTGGTGTCTTCTTCGACCATCTATGGGGGCACGTTCAACCTGTTTGCAGTGACCATGAAGCGGATGGGCATCGAGTTTACCTTTGTCTCTCCGGACTGCTCCGAAGAGGAGCTGGAGGCGGCATTCCGGCCCAACACCAAAGCCGTGTTCGGCGAGACCATTGCCAATCCGGCCCTGACGGTGCTGGATATTGAGAAATTTGCCAGGGTGGCTCATGCCCACGGCGTGCCGTTGATCGTAGACAACACCTTTGCCACTCCGGTGAACTGCCGGCCCTTTGAATGGGGCGCGGACATTGTCACCCACTCCACCACCAAGTATATGGACGGCCACGGCGCGGCAGTGGGCGGCTGTATTGTGGACTCCGGGAAATTCGACTGGACCCAATATCCCGATAAATTTCCCGGCCTGTGCACGCCGGATGAGAGCTACCATGGCGTCACCTATACGGAGCGCTTTGGGCTGGAAGGTGCGTTTATCACGAAGGCGACGGCGCAGCTTATGCGGGATTTTGGCGCGATTCAGTCTCCGCAAAATGCGTATTTATTGAACCTGGGACTGGAGAGCCTCCATGTGCGTATGAAGCGCCATTGCGAGAATGGGCAGGCTGTGGCGGAATATCTTCAGCGCCATCCCAAGGTGAACTGGGTCACTTATCCCGGACTGCCCGGCGACAAGTATTATGAGATCGCGCAGAAGTATATGCCGGACGGTACCTGCGGCGTGGTCTCTTTTGGAGTCAAAGGCGACCGGACTGCCGCTGAAACCTTTATGAAGCATTTGAAGCTGGCAGCCATTGAGACCCATGTGGCCGATGCCCGCACATGCTGCCTGCATCCGGCTTCCGCGACCCACCGGCAGATGAACGACGAAGAGCTGCTGGCCGCCGGTGTTTCTGCTGACCTGGTGCGGCTGTCCTGCGGCATTGAGGATGTAGAGGACCTGATTGCCGATCTGGCGCAGGCACTGGAGCAGGTATGACCAGTTGGTCATTGCCGCAGCCGCTGCTGGACAGGGGCTTTGCCCTGCGTCCGGCAGAAGCTACGGATCGGGAAGCCTATCATCTTGTCAAACGGTGCTGCTATGCAGCCTATGTTGCGGAATATTTCGGCGGTTGGGACGAGGACGGCCAGCGCCAGCGCAGCGCCGCTGCGTTTGCACAGGATCTGAAGAGAACGGGCTGTTTGGCGCTTTTGCTCCACGGACATGCCGTGGGCTTTTTCACCTGGGATGATCGGGGGGATCGGATCGACGGCCTGACCATACAGCTGTTGGAATCTGCCCGGGGGCAGGGAATTGGAAGCTGGTATCTGACCCAGATTACGGAATTGGCGGCCGACAGGAAGAAAGCAGCCTATCTGCAAGTCTTCCGTTCCAACCGGGCCCAGGCGCTGTACCAGCGATTTGGGTTTCAGACCTGCGGACAATCGTATGCGCATGTGCATATGTGCTATGTGCCGCCCGGCCTGGAGCAAAGCGGGGGAGCGGTATGAGACTGAACTTTTTGCACGCAGAGGTGCAGCACCCGGACGACGCGCTTCTGGAATGTGAAAGACCGCGGGTCTTTCTCCCGCTGATGTTTCTGGGCGGATATTACGGCGGTTTTACTTATGCTGTTCGCGGCGGGGTTTTCTGCAATGCCCAGACTGCCAATTTTGTGTTGTGCGCCATTGCGCTGGCCAACCTGGAGTGGAGCAAGGCCGTCTATTATCTGGTGCCTATGACGGCCTATATGTCCGGAATTATGCTTTCGGAGATCATTGGCAGCCCGGCCCGCAAGCGAATGCGGCTGCGGTGGGATACGATCCTCATTGGGATTGAAATTGTCATCCTCTTGATTTTGGGCCTGATTCCAGACAGTGCGCCGTATCAGATTTCCCAGGTAATTGTCAATTTTATGGCGGCCATGCAGTGGAATACCTTCCGGCAAGCGGCGAAAATCCCGGTGGCTACCACCTTTGTGACCAATCATCTGCGGCAGATCGGTATTCAGTTTGCCAAAAAGATCAAATCCCATGGGGAGAAGGGCTCTTTCGCCAGGGCTGGATTTCATTTCTTATTTATCGCGACGTTCATGCTGGGCGTCATTGCTGCCACGGTACTGTGCAGGATTTTTTCCGGCAGAGGTATCTGGTTTGCCATTATCCCATTGCTGTTTTTGTTCTGCGATTTGCTCTATGCCGACAAGGTCACAGAATCGGATAAGATGGATCTGAAGCCCCACGGGCATTGAGCCTTTGTGGGCAGCTTTCGTTCCGCTGTCGTTTGCCAGGGGGAGTACCGATTTCTGCCCATAGAGAACCTTTGCCTTGCTGGACATGGGTTTGAATGTGGGGGAAACAAAGTGGCAATTCGGGAGCCGGGTAAAGCTGAACCATTTTCCGCCTGCTGGATATGGATAGTGCTTTCCCGTAACGGTTCAAATTGAATTGAAAGGAACTGCCGGAGGATGGAAGGCAGTGACTGAAAAGATTGCAGAGTGGAGCAAAAGATCAAAATGGTTGCATTACATGGAAAAGCACCCTATAAGACCGTTTTCATTCATGGCGGCCCCGGGGCAATAGGTTCTTTAAAAACCTGTGCAGAAGAATTAAGCAGATTGACAAATCAGGGGGTTGTGGAAGCGCTGCAATCCCAGTATTCCATAGCTGGATTGATTGAAGAATTATACTTACAGATTATAGAAAACTGTCAAAAAAAACTGACTTTGATTGGTCACTCATGGGGTGCATGGTTAGCTGTTTTATTTGCTGAAAAATATCCAAAGATGTGTAAAACTATTATCTTAGTTGGCTGTCCGCCGCTTGTCGATCAATATGTCAAGGAAATCACTCTACGAAGATTGCAAAATCTTTCGGATGAAGAACGTAACATATTTCAGAGAATGATAGATCATGTGGCTACGGATGAAGACATGAAGCGAATGCCTGGTATTTTGGAAAAAACGGATAACTATTGCCTCGAAAGTAGCGAAAAACACACAGCAGACAACTCGGATGCGGAAATGTATAATAAAATTTGGAAGGAAGCTGCTGCGCTGAGAACCAGTGGGGCGTTATTGACGGCGTTTAAGAACATCCAGTGCAAACTATTTTTAATACAAGGAGTTTGTGACCCTCACCCCATAGAAGGCGT
>CBCPMX010000060.1:0-24894 GCA_965120355.1 uncultured Oscillospiraceae bacterium | reverse complement strand
CTACCTTGCTCTCAAGAAACGCAGAGGTCACAAGAAAGCCATCATCGCCATTGCCAGAATGCTCCTGACAGCTATCTACAATATGCTCAAGAAGAATGAGTCGTACAATCCTGAACTCTACCGCAAGGAGGATCGGCCTCCAGCGCATCGTGAAGTTTCTGTAGAAGAAGCTATCTTCATCCTCCAGCGACAGGGCTATCTGGTAGCTTCTCCACTGACTATTTAGACTTTTAGCATAACTTCATTTTTTCGCTCGCTTTTAGGGGGCGTGGTTTTGTGCGCCCTTTTTCGGAATGGTACTCAAAATTATAATGTTATAATGTTTCAACCTTTTCTCCTTAAACAATCAATCTGCAGGACATTATAGCGGATTTTTGGACAAAGCGCAATGGCGGTGTTTTTGACATTGAGAATTTGTTATGAGCATGCTACAATACGGATAGGCTATACTATAAAACGAACAAATAGGGAGGACCAGAATGACTGAAGCGAAACAGATTCCGGAGCGCAGCGAGATTCCGGTGGAATACACCTGGCGGCTGGAGGACATTTTCCCCACGGATGAGGCGTGGCAGACGGCTTTTGACGAGACAAAGACCCTGGCTGCCCAGATCCCGGGGTATGCGGGCCGCCTGGCGGAAAGCGCGGAAACATTGTACAGCTATATGACGCTGGACGCACAAATCAGCGAGAAGCTGTCTGCATTGGGGAACTATGCCATGCGCCGCAGCGACGAGGATACCCGCAAAGCCGCCTATCAGGCCATGACGGGCAAGGTGATGTCATTATATGTGGAGGTCGCGGGCGCGGCGTCCTTTGAGACGCCGGAGCTTTTAAAGATTGCGCCGGAGACGCTGGAACAGTTCTATCAGGAAAAGCCGGAACTGCAGATCTATCGCCGGTATTTTGACAATGTGCAGCGCCAAAAGGCCCACATCTTGTCTGACGCCGAGGAAAAGCTCCTTGCTGCTGCCGGCGAGATGGCCCAGGCGCCTGAGGATATCTTTTCCAAGATGGCCAACGCCGACATGAAATTTCCTGATGCGGTGGACAGTGCGGGGAAGAAGCATCCCATGTCCAACGGCTCCTATGGCGTATATTTGGAGAGCGAAGACCAGGTGCTGCGGAAGACGGCCTACGAGAGCATGTACAGCGCATACGGTGACATGCGGAATACGGCGGCCGCTACGTTGTCTGCCCAGATTAAGAGCCTGGAGTTTTTTGCGAAGGCCCGCCGGTATGACAGCACGCTGGCGGCATCGCTGGACAGCAGCCATGTGCCGGAGGAGGTTTACCACAATTTGATCCGAGTGGTCAACGACAATCTGGATAAACTGCATCGCTATGTCCGCCTGCGCAAAAAGCTGTTGGGCCTGGAAGAGCTGCACATGTATGATATCTACACCCCCATGGTTTCCGGCGTCAGCCGTCAGATTCCCTATGAGGAGGCCAGGGATACTGTGCTGGAGGCCATGGCGCCGCTGGGTGAAGACTATCGGAATATCCTCCGGGAAGGGTTCTCCAACCGGTGGGTAGACGTCTATGAAAATGTGGGCAAGTGCTCCGGCGGCTATATGGCGGGCGCCATGCCCCATCCCGTGATCCTTCTGAACTACAAGGACAATCTGGACAGCATGTTTACACTGGCGCATGAGATGGGACACGCAGTCCACTCCTATCTCAGCAACAAGACCCAGCCACAGGTGTACCGCAATTATGTGACCTTTGTGGCGGAGGTTGCTTCTACCTGCAATGAGGCGCTGCTGATGGAGTACCTTCTGAAGCAGACCACGGACAAGAAGGGCCGCGCCCTCCTGCTGAACCATTTCCTGGAGCAGTTTAAGGGAACGCTGTACCGGCAGACCATGTTTGCCGAGTTTGAGCTGCGGATCAATACGCTGTCCAGTCAGGGCGAAAGCCTGACGGCGGAGCTGCTGTGCCAGGAATATCGTGCTCTCAATGAGAAATATTATGGCCCCGACATAGTCACAGACGACCAGATCGCGCTGGAGTGGGCGAGGATTCCGCACTTCTATCTGAACTACTATGTGTTCCAGTATGCTACCGGATATTCCGCTGCCATTGCCCTGTCCCGGAAGATCCTGCATGAAGGTGCGCCAGCGGTAAAAGCATATCTGGAGTTTCTGTCCGGCGGATGCAGCAAGGATCCCATTGACCTGCTCAAGGGTGCTGGTGTGGATATGGCCAGCCCTGCGCCAATTCAGTCGGCGCTGGATCTGTTTGGCGAACTGCTGGACGAGATGCAAGCGCTGATGGCAGACTGAGCCGCGCAGAAAAACTTCTGGAGCAAAACGAAAGACCCCGGCAGTCTGACAGCTGCTGTCAGACTGCCGGGGTTGCTGTTGAATCTCAGCTCCGGCAGATTGCCGGAGTGGATGTGGGGCGGTGATGTGAATGGGGCTGCGGCATACTGCGCTGTGTATCGCAGCCAAATGCCGCCCGTTTGCCCCCAGTGGGATGCCGGGGCCCATAATAGCATGATAAATACGCCTGACTGCAATGATTTTTGCCTGCTTGTCGTCAATTGAAAAAAGCACTTGACATCCATGGTTAGCTGTGCTAAACTGCAAATAGAAAGAGGTTAGTGCATTCTAACCATTTATATTTCATCCTAAGTTAGCTTTTTCTAACGTTCAAAGATACTTTAAGGAGGAATCCATATGCCTTTGACTATGGCAGCTGCTGGCGTGGAAAACACCGTAAAGAAAATCGGCGGCAAAGAAGAAACAAAGCATTTTCTGGAGAGCCTCGGCTTCGTTGTGGGTACCCCTGTCACCATCGTTTCTCAAATGGCAGGCAATCTGATTGTCAGTGTAAAAGATACCCGCGTTGCATTAAGTCAAAATTTGGCTAATAAAATTTTGGTATGATTTGTGCGGCAGTTGCAAACTGCAGCTGCCGCATGCATAACGTTATCCCAAAAGGAAACGGCAATCACAGTAAGGAGATGAAGGTATGAAGTCTTTGAGAGACACCCATGTCGGCGAGACTGTCACCGTAGTCAAGCTCATTGGTGAAGGTGCGGTTCGCCGGCGTATTATGGACATGGGCATCACAAAAGGCGCGCAGATTTATGTACGCAAAGTTGCGCCTCTGGGCGACCCTGTAGAGATTACAGTGCGCGGCTACGAGCTGTCTCTGCGGAAAAGCGATGCAGAAAGTATACAGGTGCAGTGAGCCGGCCGGCCAACTCACCTGTTTTGCTTTCCTAAAAGTTAGTCATATGCAACCAGAACGGCTGCTGTAAGGAGGAATTATAAAAAATGTCAATCAAATTAGCTTTGGCTGGCAACCCGAACTGCGGTAAGACTACCATGTTCAACGCCATGACCGGCGCGTCGCAGTATGTGGGCAACTGGCCCGGCGTCACCGTCGAAAAGAAGGAAGGACGCTTGAAAGGGCACAAGGACGTCACTGTTACGGACCTGCCCGGTATCTACTCCCTGTCGCCCTACACGCTGGAAGAAGTGGTGTCGAGAAATTACCTGCTCAATGAACATCCTGACGTCATTGTGAATCTGCTGGACGCCACCAACATTGAACGGAATCTGTACCTGACCACGCAGCTGGTTGAGACGGGCTATCCCGTTGTGGTGGCGCTGAACATGATGGACTTGGTCAAAAAGCGCGGAGACAAGATCGATACGGCCAAACTGTCCAAAGAGTTGGGGTGCCCTGTTGTGGAAACCACCGCGCTGGGCGGCAAGGGGCTTGACGAACTCGTCAAACAGGCTCTGGCGCAGGCTGGCAAGCCCACCACGCCGCAGCATACCTTCTCCAAAGAAGTGGAGGCTGCACTGAGCCAGATTGAAGATCTGGTGGGCGGCGGCGAAGGCGCCAGCGCCCGCTGGTATGCTGTCAAGCTCTTTGAACGTGATGAGCAGGTGCTGGAGGCGATGGACCTGTCCGCCGAGGTGCGCAAACAGCTCGAGGCCATTACCGCCGCCTGCGAAGCCAGCTTTGACGACGACGCGGAATCCATCATCACCAATGAGCGCTATCAGTACATCACTGGCGTTGTGTCCAAGACCGTGAAAAAGGCCCGTGTCGGCGACACGCCTTCTGATAAGATCGACCGGATTATCACCAACCGCATTCTGGCCCTGCCCATTTTTGCAATCATCATGTTTTTGACCTATGCCATCTCCATGGGCGGCTGGTCCGTATCCATTGGCACCATGGCCACCGACTGGGCCAACGACGTCCTGTTCGGCGAGTGGGTTCCCGGCTTGTTTGACACAATTCTTGGCGCGCTGGGCGTGGCAGAAGGCAGCTGGGTTTATGGCCTGATTCAGGACGGCATTGTCGCTGGCGTCGGTGCGGTTTTGGGCTTTGTGCCCCAGATGCTGGTGCTGTTCCTGCTGCTGTCCATCCTGGAGGATGTGGGCTACATGGCTCGTGTCGCCTTCATTATGGATCGGATTTTCCGCCGTTTCGGCCTGTCTGGTAAGAGCTTCATCCCCATGCTGGTGGCCACCGGCTGCGGCGTCCCCGGCATCATGGCCTCTCGTACCATCGAGCAGGATCGTGACCGGAAAATGACCATTATGACCACAGGCTTCATCCCCTGCGGCGCGAAGATGCCCATTGTGGGCCTGTTTGCAGGAGCTCTGTTTGGCAACTCGGCCTGGGTCGCTACCTCTGCTTATTTTATCGGCGTGGCTGCCGTCATTGTCTCCGGCATTATGCTTAGGAAGTTCAAAGCTTTTGCCGGTGAGCCCGCGCCCTTTGTCATGGAGCTGCCCGCTTATCATATTCCTTCCGCCGGCAATGTACTGCGTGCCACCTGGGAGCGCGGCTGGAGCTTCATCAAACGCGCCGGTACCGTGATTCTGCTCTCTTCGATCGTGCTTTGGTTCCTCCAGAGCTATGGCTTTGTGGACGGAGCCTTCGGCGCAGTCGAGGACAACAACGACTCCCTGCTGGCCGCCATCGGCAATGCCGTGGCATGGCTGTTCTATCCCCTGGGCTGGATTGGCGACTGGGCTTGGAAAGCCGCTGTGGCCACATTCACCGGCCTCATTGCCAAGGAAGAAATTGTCAACACCTTTGGGGTCCTGTACCACTATGCCGGTGAGCTCAGTGAAGCAGGCGACGAGATCTGGACCTTGGTTGCACAGGATTTCACAGCCCTGTCTGCATACAGCTTTATGATTTTCAACCTGCTGTGCGCGCCTTGCTTCGCCGCTATGGGCGCCATCAAACGGGAAATGAATAACTGGAAGTGGACATTGGCTGCCATTGGCTATATGTGTGGATTTGCCTATGTGGTTTCCCTGATTGTCTATCAAATTGGCGGCCTGATCACCGGCGAGGCTTCTTTTGGGATCTTCACGGTCATTGCGTTCGCACTGCTGATCGGTATTATCTATTTGTTGTTCCGCAAGGGTTCGGAACCTTCTACGCAGGAGCTGTCCCGGAAAGCCGCCATGAACGTGTGATGTATTGAAAGGAGCGTTCCATGGGAAGCGTCATTGTCGTTGCGGTGCTGGCGGTGGTTGTATTCTTTGCCGCCCGTTCCGTATGGAAAAACCATAAGAATGGAGAATGTCCCGGCGGGTGCGCCGGTTGCAGCAACGCCTGTAACTGCCATGCACACCGCAAAGAGACAGCCTCTAAACACTGATACATAGAGCTGCGTAAAACACAAAAAAAGACAGGCTGGAATGTCCCCAAAAGGGAGCCAGCCTGCCTTTTTCTATTTGTATTTGTTCTAAATTGCGCCTGCTGCGGATTGTGAAGGCTGCAGCAGGCGCTTGTATTGAACGATGGAGCGTATTACAAAAAAGATGCCGGGAGCATCCGCGGCAGAATATAGAAAACCCCCGCTTCGGCCGTGCGGTCTAATTATAACCTGCACTTTCGTCGCAGGTGGGTCCCCTCCCCACAGCATTACTGCTTCCAACTTCCAAACGGATGCAAGATCCGCCCGGGAGGCCTGCAAACAGCAGTGGGAGTTTCCGGGGTCCCGATAACATAATGTGGGTCTAAACAGACCTGTCACGCACCAAGCAGGGGCTTTTCTTGGATATATCATAGCACAGTTTTCATAGATTTACAAGGGAAAACTGCCGTAATTTTATAGGAATAAACAAATTGACGAAATTTAGTATTCCGCGTCTTCGTCCTCTTCGTCTTCGGAAAAAACCTGCTCCATGAACAGATCATAAATCCGATCGACCTCTTCATCGGTATCCAGCGTGGACAAAAGCTCTTCGCCGTCTTCTACAATCCGCTTCATAATGACAAGATTGCCGTCCTCTTCGGCACTTTCATCTTCCAACAATAGAGCCAGATACTCTGTATCATCGACCTCCAGAGTAGCCAGGACTTCCAGTTCATACTCCTTGCCTTCGTCATCGGTGATGGTGATAAAGTCGCTTCCGTATTCGTCGCTCATGGTACAGCCTCCATAATTGGGATGGCTCTATGATATACGAACGGCACAGAAAAATCAAGTATCATTTTGACAGAGGACAGATTGTGCAGCCAGTGGGGCGTTTGGGGATTGTGCGCCATGTGTGCCAAATCAAGAGCAGTAGTCTTCCATCAAAGACGCCAGACCCGCATCCGTGGCGGCCCAAACACCCTGTTCCAGGCGGCGGCGTTCCGCCTCGGGCAGGTCTGCGGCGGCCCGTTCCCGCCGGACTACGCTGCCGTTCTCATAAACCACCAGTACGCGGCCGCTGAGTACCAGCCGGTAGGGGCCGCCGGCCAGAATGGCTGCCAAGGCCATCGTGCAGAGAATTTTTTGGGTTTGACGTTTCATTTTCATCACCAAGGGTAGTATAAGCCATAGCAGAAAAAATATCACGGATTTCTTTGGCCGCGGATGGAAACCCTAATTTCCGAACCGTCAAAATTCCCGATACAGCCGGGTGTAAAATTCCAGTAGGCTGATTCCGTTTGCTTTTTATTCACACTTGCATTTGACATGTATGATATAATATATTAATCGTGGAGTTCTGTCTGGACGAAACGGTCCTGCGGATGCCAAATGCGCCGTCAGGACGTGAATTTTGAATCAGGAGAAGTGCAAAAAGGCAGGAGGTGCTTCTGTGGAAGAACAGGTACGGCCAAGACGCAGCCGGACACGGTCTGTATTTGTGGTTCTGGGAAAGATTTTCGGAACAGCGTTCCTGGTGGGCATTTTGGCCGCGGCGCTGTTTTTATGCGTATTTGCCATCTATGTGAAAAATTATTTGCTGCCGCAGCTGGATTTCTCTGTAGAGAGCTTTTCTTTGAATCAGACGTCCATCATCTACTATACCGACCCTGAGACGGGAGAGTATGAAGTGCTGCAGGAACTGTACGGCACTGAAAACAGAAGCTGGGCGTCTCTGGATGAGATGCCGCGGGACCTGTATTTTGCAGCTGTGGCCATTGAGGACAAGCGGTTCTTCGACCACAACGGTGTGGACTGGCTGCGAACCATTCGGGCCTGTGTGAATATGTTCCTTGGGTCTGATTCCACTTACGGCGCGTCCACCATTACGCAGCAGCTCATTAAGAATCTGACCAAGGATGATGAAGTGACTGTGCGCCGCAAACTCACAGAGATTTTTCGGGCGCTGGAGTTTGAAAAGAACTATACAAAAAATGAAATATTGGAGTGGTACCTCAATACCATATACCTGGGAGAGCAGTGTTATGGTGTGCGAAGTGCTGCACAGGTTTATTTTGGGAAGGATGTGTCGGAGCTGAGCCTGGCAGAGTGTGCCAGCCTCATCGGCATTACCAACAACCCATCCATCTATGACCCCTATATTAACCCCGACCGGAATAAGGAACGTCAGCGGATTATTTTGGCGGAGATGCTGGATCAGGGGTATATTGACCAGGATGCCTATGAGGCGGCGCTGGCAGAAGAGCTGGTATTCCAGCGCGGCACCACCATCACAGACAATGATAATGAGGAGAACAAATCCTCCACCTATTATTCCTATTTTGTGGATCAGGTCATCCGGGATGTGGTCAGCGACCTGTCGGAAAAGACCGGGTATGATACGGACGTTGTCAGCCAGATGGTAATGTCCGGTGGATATTCGATCTATGCAACCATTGATGTGGATGTGCAGGAGGCTGTGGATGAGATCTACACCGATTTGACCAGTTTGCCGGCAACCCAGTCCACCTATCAGCAGCTGCAGTCGGCTATAGTGGTTATTGACAACGAGACAGGGGATATTGTGGCTTTGGCCGGCGGAGTGGGAGAGAAGAATGCCAGCTTAACCTTCTCTCGGGCGACGCAGAGTTTGCTGTCGCCTGGTTCCGCCATTAAGCCGTTGACGGTCTATGCCCCAGCGCTGGATTTGGGCTATATTACCCCGGCCACGGTTTATGATGACACGCCATATACCTTTGAAGGAACGCCGTGGCCCAAAAACTATGACCGGACGTATCACGGCCTGCTCTCCATGAAAGAGGCCGTCGCGCAGTCTACCAATACCATCGCTGTGAAGCTGGTAGCACAAATGTCGCCGGAATACTGCTTTAAATATGGCGTGGACAATATGGGGCTGAGTACGCTGACCGCTGAACGGGTGGTGGGCGATACGGTCTATTCCGATGTGAACTATTCACCGCTGGCACTGGGCAGCCTGACCAATGGCGTTACAGTCAAAGCGGTGGCAGCGGCCTATGCCGCATTTGCCAATAACGGCGAATACCGGGAGGCCAGAACCTACACCAAAGTGGTGGATAGTACGGGACAGGTGATTTTGGACAATACCCAGGACACGCATACAGCCACCAAGGAAATGACTGCCTATTATATGACCGAGATGCTGCAATACGCGGTGGAAAACGGCACCGGCGCGGATGCGCAGCTGGAAAATATGCCTGTGGCCGGTAAAACCGGCACGACTACCAGCGACTATGACCGTTGGTTCGCCGGTTACACGCCATACTACACAGCTGTAGTCTGGTGCGGCTATGATGAGCCGGAAGAGATTGTGATGGTGGATGAGGACGTCAACCCCGCCATTGAAATGTGGCGGCAGGTCATGGAGCTGGTTCACGAAGATCTGGAATATAAAGATTTTTATCAGCCCTCCAGTGTTGTCACAGTATCTTACTGTGCAGACAGCGGCCTGTTGGCCACGGAGTGGTGTGAAAAGGATGTGCGCGGCAGCCGGGTCGTGACGGGGAAGCTGAGCCTGTACGATGTGCCAACGACCTACTGCGACGTACATGTGGAAGCGCAGCTCTGTCCTGTCAGCGGGCAGTTGGCGACGGAGAGCTGTGCCCAGCAGACGGCGGAGGCGTTGATCTCCGTGGGTATGCTGAATATTTCCAGGTCCTTCCCGGTGGAGGGAATTGAGGTGCTGGATCAGCAGTATGTGGTCAGCAGCACGGCGCTGACCACTGGACGCTATGGCGCGGTCAGCAGCGTCGAGAATCCGGTTAATGCCGAATGTTCCATTCATGGAGACGGCACTACGGAAAATTCCTCGTCGGAGAATACGGCATTGGATTAAGGAACCTCTGATGAAACCGGCAAGCGTGGTGTGAGATACTGCCTGTCCTATGGATGCAGGCGATTTCTTCACAGATAAAGGCATCGGACAGAAAAGAGAAACGCATATGTGGATATCTGATCAATGGAAAGACTATGAGGTCATTGACGCTTCCGGCGGCGAAAAGCTGGAGCGTTGGGGCCGGTACATTCTGGTGCGGCCGGATCCGCAGGTCATCTGGGACACGCCGCGCACCGACCCTTTGTGGCGGCGCTATGACGCTCGTTATGCCCGCTCATCTTCCGGCGGGGGAAAGTGGTCGCAGCACAGTCTGCCGGAACGCTGGCAGGTGGCTTACGGGCCCCTGACGTTTAATGTGAAGCCCATGAATTTTAAACACACCGGTATTTTCCCGGAGCAGGCGGCCAACTGGGATTTTATTATGGATAAAATCCGGGGGGCCGGCCGGCCGGTCAGTGTGTTGAATCTGTTTGCCTATACCGGCGGCGCCACCCTGGCCGCTGCTGCGGCGGGGGCCAGCGTCTGTCATGTGGACGCCGCCAAGGGCATGGTGTCCTGGGCGCGGGAAAACGCCCGGTCTTCCGGCCTGGAAAACCGGCCCATCCGCTGGATCGTGGACGACTGCGCCAAGTTTGTCGAACGGGAGATCAAGCGGGGACGGCGGTATGATGCCGTGATTATGGATCCGCCTTCCTATGGCCGTGGCCCATCGGGGGAGATCTGGAAGCTGGAAAAGGACCTGTATCCCTTTGTGCAGTTGGTCTGCCAGGTTCTCAGTGAGGATCCGCTGTTTGTCATTATCAATTCCTACACCACCGGACTTGCGCCGTCGGTGCTGGGATATTTGCTGGACAGCATTGTGTCGGCAAAATACGGCGGCGGAGCTGTCTGTGATGAGTTGGGCCTGCCGGTGACGGATTCCGGGCTGTATCTGCCCTGCGGCAGTGCAGGGCGCTGGTCGCGATGAAGAAGCAGAGCGCCGGTATGATTCATAAAAGATAAGGATGAGAGTAACGGATGAGCAATGCAGTAGTGGTGGACAACCTGACCTATGCCTACCCAGGGCAGGAGGGGCAGGTGTCCATACCGGTATTTGAGGGACTGAACCTGACCATTGAGCAGGGCAGCTTTGTGGCGATTCTTGGACACAATGGATGTGGAAAATCTACTTTGGCCAAGCATTTCAACGCTATTTTGCTGCCGGCTGGCGGTAAGGTTTGCGTCTATGGAATGGATACCAGCGACGAAGCCCGGCTGATGGATATCCGGCGGACCGTAGGTATGGTCTTTCAGAACCCGGACAACCAGATTGTTGCCAATGTGGTGGAAGAGGACGTGGCCTTTGCGCCGGAAAATCTGGGCGTACCCTCGGCGGAAATCCGCCAGCGGGTGGATGATGCACTGAAGCTGGTGGGCATGTATGAATTTCGGGAACATGCGCCGCATCTGTTGTCCGGCGGACAAAAGCAGCGCATTGCAATTGCCGGCGTCATTGCCATGCAGCCGGCGTGTATTGTGCTGGACGAACCCACTGCCATGCTGGATCCGCAGGGACGCGAAGAGGTGATGTCCACCATTAAGCGGCTGAACAGCGAGTCAGGGGTGACGGTGATTTTGATCACCCACCATATGCGGGAGGCGGCCCAGGCCGATCGGGTGATTGCCATGTCTGAGGGTGCCATCATTGCCGACGGGACGCCGAAAGAGGTGTTTTGCCAGGTGGAGCTGCTGCGGCAGGTCCACTTGACGGTTCCGGAGACGACGGAACTGTTATATGAATTAAATCAGGAAGGGTATGCGCTGCCCTTGGACGCGCTGTCCGTGGAAGAATGTGCGCAGGCACTCCGGGCGTTTCTGGAGGCTTGACAATCGAAGGGGCTGGAGCGGCCAGCCTCATACGGAGGAATGAACTTGGCGCCTATTATTGAAACAAAAAAACTGACCCATGTCTACAGTGCAGGGACGCCTTTTGAACGGTATGCCCTGACAGAAGTGGACTTTTCCGCGGAACGCGGCGAATTTCTGGGGATCATTGGACATACCGGCTCCGGCAAATCCACGCTGATGCAGCACCTCAACGGCCTGCTGAAGCCCACGTCGGGGCAGGTGCTTTTTGACGGACAAGATATTTTCCAGTCGAAGGAATTCACCCGGCAGGTTCGATTTAAGGTTGGCCTGGTGTTCCAGTATCCGGAGTATCAGCTTTTTGAGGAGACTGTGTTCAAGGACATCGCCTTTGGGCCGAAGAACATGGGTCTGCAGGAGGCGGAGATCAAGGAGCGGGTTCACCGTGCCGCCGATCTGGTGGGCATCGGCGAGGAGCTGTTGGACAAATCCCCCTTTGATTTGTCCGGCGGACAAAAGCGCCGCGTCGCCATTGCCGGCGTGCTGGCCATGGAGCCGGATGTGCTGATTCTGGATGAGCCAACTGCCGGCCTGGATCCGGAGGGCAGGGAAGTGGTCCTGCACCAGATCCGCACCTTTCAAAAGGCGCTGGGGGCTACCATTATTATGGTGAGCCACTCCATGGAGGAAATTGCCTCCACTGTGGACCGGCTGGTGGTTATGAATCACAGCCGTACCTTTATGGACGGTACGCCGGCCCAGGTGTTCTCACAGGCCAAAAAGCTGCGGGAGATTGGACTGGCAGTCCCGCAGGTCACCAGTGTATTTCTGCGGCTGCAGGAGCTGGGGGTGCCGGTGGACACTTCTGTGTATACGGTTGAACAGGCCAAGGCGGCCATCCTGAAATTGAAAGGGGGCCGCTGAGATGCTCAAAGACATTACGCTGGGCCAGTATTTCCCGGGTAATACGGTCATCCATAAGCTGGACCCCCGCACCAAGCTGATCATGGTTGTGGTCTATATTGTGGTGCTGTTTCTGGCCAATTACGGGGTTGTATCCTATGCGCTGCTGCTGGCGTTCCTGTTGGGCAGTATTAAGCTCTCAACAATTAAGCTGAAAACCATTACCAAGGGCCTGAAACCAGTGCTGCTGATTCTGATTTTCACCGCGGTGCTGAATATGCTCTATACCGGCGGTGAGCATGTGCTGGTGGAGTTTTGGATCTTTTCAGTGACCCTGGAGGGGATTGTCAGCGCGGTATTCATTGTACTGCGGATTATGATGCTGATCACCGGCACATTTTTGCTGACGTATACCACCTCTCCCATTGCTCTGACGGATGGCATGGAGAATCTGCTGGGGCCCTTGAAAAAAATCAAGGTACCGGTGCACGAGTTGGCGATGATCATGTCCATTGCGCTGCGCTTTATTCCGACGCTGATTGAAGAGACGGACAAGATCATGGCGGCACAGAAGGCCCGTGGTGCGGATTTCGAGACCGGAAGCCTGGTGCAGCGGGCCAAGGCGTTGATCCCGATTTTGGTGCCGCTGTTCATCAGCGCCTTCCGCCGGGCCGACGAACTGGCAGTGGCCATGGAGTGCCGCTGCTATCACGGTGGTGACGGCCGGACCCGGCTGAAGGTCCTGCGGTATGCGCGGCGGGACTATTTGACGCTGCTGCTGGGCGCGGTTCTGATTGGGGCGATTGTACTGCTCAAGTATTTGGGACTGTAAGTGCGTGGGGACGGAGTGAAGAAGTTGCGAAACATCGCGTTATTTCTGAAATACCTGGGGACTGCCTATCACGGCTGGCAGGTGCAGAAGACGGAGGTCACTGTGGCCGAGACGCTGGAAACTGCCGCCGCCAAGGTGGTGGGACATCCGGTGAAGATGACCGGCTGCGGCCGCACAGACGCTGGCGTCCATGCGCGGACATATGTGGCCAATTTTCATACGGACGCACACATCCCGGCAGACCGCCTGCCCTATGCGCTCAACACCCATTTGCCGCCGGACATTGTGGTCACCGGGGCCCGGGAGGTGCCGGACAGCTTCAATGCCATCGGCTCCTGTGTCAAAAAAGAGTACACCTATTTGATCTACAATTCCCGCATTCGGGACCCGTTCTATGTGGATCGGGCATGGTTCTATCCCCGCCATCTGGATGAGACGGTCATGCAGCGGGCGGCGCAGCAGTTTGTGGGAACCCACGATTTTGCGGCAGTCCGCTCTGTAGGCACCGATGTAAAGAGCACGGTGCGCACGGTCTATTACTATGAAGTGGAGCGGGATGGCCCCCTGATTGCACTGCGGGTCTGCGCCAATGGATTTTTATATAACATGGCCCGCGCCATGGCCGGTACAGTGGTCTATGCTGCGGAGGGGAAATTTGCGCCGGAAGAGATTGGAGAGATTTTGCGCCGGGGCGACCGGACGGCCGCAGGCCCGACAGTGCCGCCGGGCGGCCTGTACATGACGAAGCTGTGGTATGACGATGGGGAGGTTGCATTCAGTGTCTGACACTGTAACGAGAACGCGCAAGGTCCTCCGGCGGCTGCCGGCGCTGCTGCTGGTCATGGTTCTGACGCTGGGACTGTTGGCGCTTGCCGGTGGCGGTGCAGAGGCGGCTGCGGATTCGGTGCGCCGCTGGGCCTATGGTCACGGCTTGGATTTGACCGAACCCGCGGCCAGCCTGGAATACACAGTGGGGGAGACGGTCCTGGCGCTGCCGGAGTCTCTGGAATTGACGGTGGAAGGCGGCATCCTGGATGCGGATCTGTCCGAAACTGGGGATCTGTGTTATTTGCAGGAGGATGGGGACTATAAAACCATCCTGACTGTGGCCGACGAAACCGGAGAAGCGTTCTACCGATGGTATTCCGCCAGCCGCTGGCTGACAGCCTGCGCCATGGGCGACGGTATGACGGCGGTGGCCGGAATAGCGGAAAGCGGTGAGACAGAGCTTTTGCTGTTGGAAACGGATCAGGAAGAGCCTGCTGCCTGTGTCAATTTAGGCAGCCAGACAGTCTATGATCTGTGTTTTTTTGAGGATTCGCTTTGCATTGTCTCCGACACGGCGGTGTCCGTGCTGCGGGAAGGCCAGCTGACAGAAGTCCCTCATACTTGGCCCCTGGCCTATGCCTTCGGAGACGGATTTGCCGCCGTACTATTGGAAGGGGAGCTGCGTGTGGTGGACGAAAACGGACAGACGCGGTCCATTGCCGCAGACAATGTCACGGATCTGACGGCGGCGGGCAAGTATGTGGCCTTTGTCCAAAACGGGGAAGCGGTGGTCTATACCGCGCAACTGCGGGAACTGTCCCGGCAGGCGTGGGACGGAGAACCGCTGACGCTGCGCACAGACGGTGCGCTGGAGCGTTTCTGACAGTAGAAAATCCATCCAAGCAGCGGTTGTTTATTCCAAATGGAACTGCAATACGCAAGGGACGGCTGTCTCAACGCAACATGGCCTTCAGGAGCCCATGCTGCCGGGGGGCCCCAATGACGTGATTGGCGCTGAGGACGGTGCAGTCCATTTGAGATTGATAGAGTATTTTGTTGTCTGCCAAATCGACCTGCAAATGGCGTTTGGTTTTTCGGCGCGGCTGTGCTATACTTTAGCTTACAGTCTGCTCATATGATAAGGAGTCTTGATCTATGCAGCCTACGTTGTGCTCAAAATGCAAAAAAAATGTCGCCGTGGTCTTTATTACGAAGATTGAGAACGGCGTCGCAAAGAATGAGGGTCTCTGCCTGAAATGCGCAAAAGACATGGGCATGAAGCCTGTGGACGATATGATGAAAAAAATGGGCATTACCGATGAGGACCTGGAAGGGATGTCCAACGAAATGATGAGCGTTTTGGGGGAGACCGCCGAGAATGAAGAGGAAGAGGAGCTGGAGGGACAGACCACCACCTTCCCGTTTCTCAATAAACTGTTTGGCGCAGGCGAGCGGGGATCCGGTGCAGGACAGCCCAGTCCCAGCGAGCCGCCAAAGTCCAACAACCAGCCGCGGCAGAACGGTGGCAACAACAAGAAGAAAAAGTTTCTGGAGAACTACTGCCTGAATCTGACGCAGCGAGCGCGGGAGGGAAAGCTGGATAAGATCATCGGCCGTGACGAGGAGACGGAGCGGGTCATTCAGATTCTCAATCGCCGTCAAAAAAACAACCCCTGCCTGATCGGCGAACCGGGCGTGGGTAAAACTGCCATTGCCGAGGGCCTGGCCCAGCGAATCGTAACTGGTAATGTGCCGCAGAAGCTCCAGGACAAGGAGATCTATTTGTTGGATCTGACGGCTCTGGTGGCTGGGACCCAGTTCCGTGGCCAGTTTGAGAGCCGCATGAAAGGGCTCATTGAAGAGGTCAAAAAACTGGGGAATATCATTCTGGTCATTGATGAGGTGCATAACATTGTCGGCGCAGGCGATGCTGAAGGCAGCATGAATGCGGCCAATATCCTCAAGCCGGCCCTGAGCCGGGGTGAAATTCAGGTCATTGGCGCCACGACGTTTAATGAATACCGCAAGCATATTGAAAAGGACACGGCATTGGAGCGCCGTTTCCAGCCCGTCACCGTCAATGAACCTACCATTGAGGAGTCGATTGCAATCCTGCGGGGCATTGCCCATTACTATGAGGACTACCACGGCGTCACCATCTCTGACGGCATCTGCCGCCAGGCAGTAATGCTGTCGGAGCGGTACATCACCGACCGCTATCTGCCTGACAAGGCCATCGACCTGCTGGATGAAGCCTGTTCCGATGTGAATTTGCGGGATCCGACCATCAACCGGATTGCGGCGCTGAACCGGGAGCGAGACGATATCAATAAGGAAATGGAATTGCTGATGGACTCCACCGACAACGACGCCTATGAGCGCATGGCCAAACTGCGGGCGCGGCGGTATCAGTTGGAAGGGGAGTGTGAGAGCCTGACCGCCCAGGGGCGGCCTGCTCTGACGACCCAGAATTTGGCCCGTATTATCGAACTGTGGACCAAGATTCCGGCCAGCAAGATTCAGGCGGCGGAATACGAACAGCTGAAAAACCTGGATACCCGGCTCAAGCAGCGAATTGTGGGCCAGGATGAGGCCATTGCCGCTGTCACCAGCGCGATCCGCCGCAGCCGCGTGGGCATTACCACCAAGCGCCGGCCCGTATCCTTTATTTTTGTCGGATCCACCGGTGTGGGCAAGACGGAGCTGGTCAAGTGCCTGGCATCGGAACTGTTCGATTCTGTGGAGTCTCTGATCCGGCTGGATATGTCGGAATATATGGAGAAGCACTCCGTCTCCAAAATCATTGGGTCGCCTCCCGGCTATGTGGGCTATGATGAGGCGGGGCAGCTGACGGAAAAGATCCGCCGCAAGCCCTATTCTGTGATCCTGTTTGATGAGCTGGAGAAGGCCCATCCTGATGTGTTGAATATTTTGCTTCAGATTCTGGATGACGGCCGTATCACCGACGCCCATGGCCGGCAGGTGAATTTTGAAAACACGGTCATCATCATGACTTCCAATGCCGGTTCCGACCGGAAGGACGGCTCTGTGGGCTTCGGCAGAACCTTGACAGAGCAGAGCAAGGAGAAGGCTATCAAGGCGCTGGAGGAGTTCCTGCGGCCGGAGTTTATCAATCGCGTGGATGAGGTAATCTGCTTCAACAAGCTGTCCGAGGAGCATTTCCACGAAATTGCCAAGATCATGCTCAAGGAACTGCAGGAAGCGCTGGCGGAAAAGGCCGTCACCATTGACTGGGACGACAATGTGCTGGATTATCTGACGAAGAAGTCCTATTCCGCCACTTACGGCGCCCGCAACCTGCGCCGGACCATTCAGAAGGAAATCGAGGATCAGGTGGCGGAGGTCATCATCGACCACTACGAAAATCCCGTCTCTGCCTTACACTTGACGGCAGGAGAGAACGGCATTGCCATTACGGCGCTCTGAGCGAGCCCGAAAACACAGGCTGTCGAAACCTGCGCCAGCCCCAAGTGCAGATAGAATTTGGGTCACAAAAGCGGCTATGCCGCTTTTGTGACCTGAGACTGTCAAAAATCTTGGATCAGGGCTTGGACTGGAAGCTTGTGAAGCCCGGGCAGGTAGTTGGGCTTCCGCTTCTGGAAAAGCCGGCACAGCGGCAGCGCCTTTACATTTGTGATCCATTGCAGGGCAATGATTTGCGGCGTTATACCGGACGAATGCACTTCGTCCAGACAGATAAAAATTGAGGTGACAGTTCATGTCCGAGATGTCTGAGATTTTTCGCCTGCCGGAGGTGCAGAAGCTGCTCTTCGGCAGCGCTATCGGCCTGGAAAAGGAAAATGTGCGTGTGTGGGAGGATGGGCATATGGCCCTGACGCCCCACCCATTCGGCAACAAGAGCAAGCATCCATTTATTATCACCGACTATTCCGAGTCCCAGGTGGAAATTGGCACCGAGGTTTGCGACAATCCGGACATGGTCTATGATCAGTTGGAGAACCTGCACGACATCGTTACCACCACTGTAGCGGTGCAGAATCCCCGGCGGGAGTTTCTGTGGCCTATGAGCAATCCGCCGCTGTTCGGGCGGGAAGAGGAGATTCCCGTGGCCCGGTATGACGAGGTCAACCAGGAGAAAGAGCGGTATCGAGAATATTTAGGGAAAAAATACGGGAAAAAAATTATGCTCTACAGCGGCATTCACTATAATTTTTCCTTTTCCGATGCGCTGATCCACCGGGTCAAACAGCTCACCGGTTATGACGGAGAAGATAAGCGGATGAAGTCCAAGATCTATATGAAGATGGCGAAAAACTGCTATCTATACAGCTGGTTTCCGGTGTATATGACGGCGGCCAGCCCCATCTTTCATGAGAGTTTTCTCGATGCCGGCGAGCCGGTGGGCGGTGGACGATTTCTGGGCTATGCCTCCATGCGCAACAGCAAATACGGCTATTGGAACAAAGAGCGACTGTTTCTGGACTATACAGATCTGGATACTTACATCGACAGCATTGTGCAGATGGTTCAGCAGGGCAAGCTTTTTTCCACGGCGGAGTTCTATACGCCGGTGCGTCTGAAGCCTCGGGGCCAGTATCTGATGAAAAATCTGCGGGATAACGGCGTCAACCACATTGAGCTGCGCATGTTTGATCTGAATCCGCTGGATAAAAACGGTATGGCCAAGGCAGATATGGAGCTGATGGAATATTTCCTGTTCTATCTGGCCACGCTGGACGATTTTGACTACAGTGTGGCGCTGCAGGATCAGGCGCTGGACAATCACATGGCTTCCGCTGCCTATGACCCGGACCAGAGCCACATTGTATACAAGGGAATGCAAACATCGGTGCGGAAGGCGGCGCTGTCTACCATCGACGAGATGCTGGATTTCTATGACAACATCGGCATGAAAAAGGCCATTGAGACGTTGCAGACTGCCCGTGTGCGGGCAGCGGACCCGGATCAGCTCTACAGCCACAGGGTCTATGAGGCGGTGAAGCGGGAGGGCTATATTCCCTTTGGAATTCGCTGTGCCAGAGAAGCGCTGCGGCAGTCCAACGAGCAGTACTATCTGCTCAAGGGCTTTGAGGATCTGGAGCTCAGCACCCAGGCGGTCATTAAGGCATGCTTGAAACTGGGCGTCAAATATGAGGTGCTGGATCGGGCAGACAACTTTATCCGCATGACCTATGACGGCCACACGGAATATGTCAAGCAGGCTACGAAGACCTCCAGAGACAACTGCGCCTCCATTTTGCTCATGCGCAACAAGGCGCTGACAAAGCGCATTTTACAGGAGCAGGGTTTCCCAACGCCGGCGGGAAAGGTTTATACCTCCGCGGAAGCGGCTATGGAGGAATTTCCGCTGTATGAGAATCGCGCCTGTGTCGTCAAACCCAATTTCACCAATTATGGCATTGGTGTTACGGTGTTTTCCAGCAAACCGGAGCGGGAGAATTTTGCCAAGGCGGTCGAGATCGCTTTCTCCAAGAGCTCTGAGATTTTGGTGGAGGACTATATTCCCGGTGAGGACTACCGGTTCCTCGTCATCGGCGACGAAGTCCAGGCCGTCAGCAAGCGCATTCCCGCCTATGTGGTGGGCGATGGGATTCGTTCTATCAAGGCGCTGATTATTGAAAAGAGCAAGGATCCTCTGCGCGGTGAGCGTCACCGCCGGCCCATGGCGTTCATTGGCATGGGCGCGGAGGAAGAGCTGTACCTGCAAATGCACGGCCGGAGCTTTCGTACGGTGCCGAAGGCCGGCGAGGTGGCCTATCTGCGGCAGAATTCCAACGTTTCCACCGGCGGCGATGCCATTGACTGTACGGACATTGTCCATCCCAGCTATAAGACATTGGCCCTCCGGGCAGCGAAAGCCGTAGGTGCGGTCTTCTGCGGCGTGGACATCCTGACAGAGGACGTCTGCAGCCCCGTGGAGGACAGCGCGCCGGCCATTACGGAGCTGAATTTCAACCCATCTATTAAAATTCACTGCTATCCTACCAGCGGACAGGGCCGTCCCATTGGAGAAACGGTCGTACGCTTCCTGTTCCATATGGAACAGACGTAGGGAAGCTCTGAACTGTGCGGCAGCTCCGGCGCCGGCTTGCTTGGCCGCACCGGAGCTGTTCTTTGGAAGCCGGGAAAAGGAAGATGTGTATGCTCAGGCTTTACTATACGCCGCTGGTACGGGCCAACGATTCAGACACCGCCCACAGGCTCCTGCGGTGCGCATGGGCGCAGTGCCAGAACGGTGCGCCCATGCCGCAAATTGCTGTGGGGGAGTGGGGGAAGCCAGAGTTTGTATCCGGGGGCTGCTTTTCTTTGTCCCATGCCAAGACCATGGCGGTGGCGGCCATCTGCGACCGGCCTGTGGGGGTGGATGTGGAAACCATTCGTCCCCGCAGTCCGCGGCTGTATGCTCGGGTGTTGTCCCAAGAGGAGCAGGCAGTTTTGCATATGGCAGAAGATCAGACGCTGACTTTTCTGCGGTTCTGGACCCTGAAGGAAGCATATCTGAAGTGGACGGGAACGGGCCTGCAAAAAATGCCCAATGATTTGACATTCTATCTGGACGGGGATCGGGCTGCTTTGTCGGGGCGTCCGGAGGTGGCCGCCGCGTCAGCGGTGGTGGGAGACTGCGTGATTTCCTGGTGCACCGCCGCGCCGGTGGAGGAGGTTCGGCCGGCGCTGCTGCCGCTGCCAGAGCCGGAATGATGGCGCAGAAGGGCCGGTTTTTCCATTCACGCTTTGACAACTGTGCTGCAATGGGCTATAATTTCTGTGGTAAAACGGAAGCAGACAATGCGTGGGAGGAGAGTGTTTATGCAGCTGGAGCAATTGGAGTATTTTTTGACCGCGGCCAGACATGAGCATGTGACCAACGCCGCGAAGGAGTGCAGCATTTCACAGCCGGCCTTGAGCAACGCCATTGCCCGTCTGGAAAATGAATTGGGAGTTCCGCTGTTTGACCGCAGCGGACGGAATATTAAACTCAACCAGTTCGGTGCGGTGTTTCGCAGGCGGATTGAACGGGGGTTTCACGAGATCGAACAGGCTTACCGGGAAGTCCGTGAAATGGCTGGAATTGAGACCGGCACCGTCAGCCTGGCAGTGGACAGTCCGGAAATGCTGATGAAGCTGGTGTGCGGATTTTATGAGCAGCATCCGACGGTTTATGTGCGCGAAAACAACGGGAATATGCCTAGTCTGTTCCGGCAGTTGGAAAATGCGCGGCTGGACTTTGTCATCTGCGAAAAGAGCTCCAATGCCGCGGATTTTGACTGGTACCCGCTGGCCATGGATCAGATGATCCTGTTAACGCCCCCGGGGCATCCGCTGGCGCAGCGGGAACAGGTATATCTGCGGGACTTGGCAGAGGAGCGGTTGGTCTGTCCCCGCCCCGGCGTGGGGCTGCGGGACACGTTGACTCTGCTGCTGGAAGCGGAGGGCCTGCGGCCTACTGTTGCCTTCGAGGGGGATGACGCGGACACAATTGAGCATCTTGTGGCCATGGGCGTGGGAGTGACGGCGGTTTCGGGCATGGCCATTCGGATTAACGGTGGTCTGAAGGCCGAGCATCTGGTGCAAATTCCCCTGGCCGACGAAAAATGCGTTCGGGAGATTGGCATCTATACCAAGCGCAATCACTTTATGTCTCAGGCAGCGGTGCTGTTTATGGAATATGTGAAAGCGTTTTTTCAGAATCTCCAGTAGAACCCAATCAAACTCAGCGCAGGCAAACCCCGCGCTGAGAGGAGATGACAAAGGCCCCGCTTTTGCGGGGCCTTTGTCAAGACCGGAAGAGCCGTGCAGACCGCATGGCCCTTTATTTTGGGCTAAATGGGCGGCGCCTGGGAGAACTCCGCTCCGCCGGCGGGGGGCTGCTGCATGAGCGGTGCAGGGAGATAAGCGGTATATCCCGCATCGGTGCTCTCGTTTTGAAGAATGCGCCATGCGCGTCCAGAGAGCAGCCCCAATATCCGGGGCCCGTGCCGTTAAACCGTCATGGTAGGATTATCTGTTTTTTGAGGGATGGGATATCAAAGAGAAGCCTGCTGTACATGGTGTACAGCAGGCTTCTGGTATATCCGGCGAGGGCGCATTTAGGAGATGGGACGCAAAATGCCGTAATCCTCAAACCGCGTGTCGCGGGAGTCGGTGACAAACACCAGCTGAAGAGACAGATCTTCCAAAATTCCTTCGTAGAGGGCTGCGGCGGCACTGACCTGTCCGCCGTCATCAATTTGAAGATACATGCGGTCGGCGCTCTCTGCGGCGGCAAAAGCCGACTCCGTGTCCGTGGTCAGAAATGACAGGGTCAATCCGGTGGAGGACAAAGCCTCTTTGACGGACTGGGCTACCTGGGCGGTCAGTTCGCTGCGGCTGTAGTCCGACGAAAAAACGATATTTGCACTTTCGGGGAAGGCAAAGTCCGTGAATACAATTTCCGAGAAGCCCATGCGCCGCAGCTCCTGGCAAATGGACACCAGATAATTCTGTGCGGTGTCTGTGGTGGGATTCATCCAGTAACAGCCGTTTTCATCCATCCAAAGTGCGCCGCCTGTGATGGGCAGTCCGTCATTCTGGTTGGCCAGAGCGTAGGCGCTGTCCGCAAAGGCCGGCAGCAAGGCCACCAGCCGGACATTTCGGCTGCTCAGCTCCTCAATCAGCGTTTCCGTCAGGCTGGCGCAGCTGGCGCTGTCTCCCAGGGACGAATCATAGTAGAATACGCCGGAGTTGGATTTGACTGTGATCATTACAGTGATTTCCGTCTCACTTTCCAAACCGTCTTCCTGGGCTTCGGCCAGATCCTGGTCTACGGCATTGAGAACCGTGTCTGCGCTGGTCAATTCGCTGGGGTCCACGGCGTATCCCCGCATGGCTGTTTCAATTTCCGGGGCGGCTTCCACCTGTTCCGTCTGGGCGGGCATAGTCTCCCGTGTAGCCGCGGAGTCCCAGATGATCTCGCCGGAGACGAACGGAGACGTCTGTGTTTCCGTACTTTCACTTTGCCGCCAGGGCAGGTCCAGATAGGCCCCATCGGTGGTATATACCACATAGCGCTGCAAATAAAAATAATATCCGGCTACCAGCAGAAATGCCAGCACAACCAGCGTCACCAGAACGATCAGCAGCCGCTTGAGCCGGAGTTTATTTCGATAGGAAAAGACGCGCAAGAGATACCGCCTCCTTTATACATCTGTGGATCTCATGGCTGTATAGCAGCACCAGTCGTCCATGCGGTTCTGCGCGGTCACGGTCAGGCCTGCCTGCTGGAGTGCGTCCAGAACTTCACTGGCGCGGGTCTCCAGAATGCCGGAGCAGATAAACTTTGCGCCGGGACGCAGAAAGTGGGGGACGACCGGGGCCAAAGGAAGGATTACATCAGCCACAATGTTGGCCAGTACCAGGTCATAACCGCCTTCTGCCAGCTGCTCCATGGCGCTGCGGTCGGCGATGACATCTCCCGTGACGGCGGAAAACCGGTCGGGGCCAAGGCCGTTGAGAGCTGCGTTTTCCCGGGCGATGTCCTCGGCCTTGGGGTCGATGTCCACACCGGTGGCCGTAGCGGCTCCCAGCAGCAGGGCGGTGATGGACAGAATGCCGCTGCCGCTGCCCAGATCTACCACCCGGCAGCCGGGAAACACGGCCTGCTCCAGAGCCTGCATGCACATTTGGGTAGAGGCGTGTGCGCCAGTGCCGAAAATCATGCCAGGATCCAAATAGATTGGAATGCGGCCCTTAGGATCCAGTTCCGCCATCCACTTGGGAACCACCAGCAGCTGCCGGCCAATGGAAAGGGGCTGGTAATATTGTTTCCAGTTGTTTTCCCAATCTTCGTCCTGCATGGGGGTGACAGTCAGCTCCAGAGAACCTAATTCCGGCCCGCCGCTGCGGCGAAAGGCGTCCAGCTCTCCCCGGAGATAAGTTACGGTTTCCGGAGCTGTGGGGCCGTCCTCCAAGTACAGGCGAATCTGTGATTTCCCGGCCATCTGTCTGGTTAAATCTTCGTCTACATAGTCCCAGTATTGGCGATTGTGCTCCAGAAATTCGTCAAAGTCTGTTTCGTCGTCTATGATAAAGCTGTCATATCCCAAGGCGGTCAATCGCGCCCCCAGGGCGTCGATGCCGCGGGATGTGGTCTGGATGGTCAGTTCAAGCCATTGCATGATGGTCCCTCCGATTGTACAATTGATACGTTTCAAAACAGAAAAAGCAGATCAAAAAAGCGGTTTCGACTATTTTATCCTACTTACCAGAGAAACACAAGTCTTCGCCTCCGCTTTCGGCGGTTTTTTTGCGGGAAAAGCTGCATGGGTGGCACAGCCGCTTCAGCTGGTCCGGGAAGCGGGTTGGTAAAAGGCAGGAAGTGCAGTCCGAAAACGGAAATTGAAGCTTGCAAGAAGCGCGGACAGCTACTATAGTGTAAATAGTAGGGAATGCAGATACGACGACAGGAAAGGAGATAACAACGTGAAACGAACCTTTACCCCCGAGGAGCTTCTGACCCGCTGGGAGATCCGCCGGGAGCTGCAGAACATCATGGGCAAGCTGTCTCAGAGTTATCTGATGATGGAGGAGGCACAAATCTATGACCGCTGGTGGAGCCGGCGGGAAGATGTGTGCCTGGGCGTCAACAGCGGATGGTACAGCGGCGCGGCGGCAGTACGGGAGTATTACAACGCCCTGGGCCGGAAGATCGCCCTGGCCAGTGACATTCTGGCAGAAGTTTTTCCGGAAAAGCTGGCCGGAAAGACGAAAGAGGAACTCTATGGCGTGGGACAGTTGGGCGTCAAACCCATCGACACCTTTGTGATTGAAATTGCCGGAGATGGCCAGACGGCGAAAGGGCTATGGAGTTTACACGGTACCTATGCCGACATGACGCCCTCCGGGCCTGTCAGCTACTGGGATTGGGGGTATTACTGCGTGGACTTCCTCCCGGAAGATGGCACATGGAAGATCTGGCATATGCAGGACCTGAAGGATATCAACAGCCCAACCGGCGGAGACTGGGCGGCGGAGCCGCTGACGTTCCCGGAGGATCCGCATTTCGCG
>CBCPMX010000059.1:0-7283 GCA_965120355.1 uncultured Oscillospiraceae bacterium | reverse complement strand
GTGCCACTTTGAATACCTCCTTATTCTCTTGGTTTTATTATGAATTCCTTGAGAATAAGCTGTCAACTTTTTTTATACCACACCAGTCTTTGCTGCCTGACTGCCGTCCCATCTACTCGGAAGTGTTCAACTTGTTATTGCAATTTGCGATAAAGATTGTTCCTTTTCCGGCGGATTTTCTCTCTTTTCTCAGCGCAGCGCCGGCTTGCAGGCTTTTTCAGGCTTGTCTGACTGCGCCGGAGCAAGACGAAAAAGCTGCCGCAGGCGCAAATGCGCCCAGACAGTTTCACAAAAGATAAGGAAGTGACTTCCATGTATTTCGACACCCACGCCCACTACGACGACAAACGATTCCAAAAGGACCGGGACGAGCTGCTCCAGGCCATGCCGGAGGCTGGCGTGGAGCTGATCGTCAATGTGGGCTGCGACCTGACGTCCTCCATGCAGTCCATTCAGCTGGCAAAAACCTATGATTTTATCTACGCTGTGGTGGGCTGCCATCCTCACGACGCCCAGGATATGAAGGACGCAGACTTGGCCATGTACAGAGTGCTGGCCCAAAACCCCAAGGTGGTGGCCATCGGGGAGATCGGTCTGGATTACCACTACGACTTTTCTCCCCGGGACGTCCAGCGGCTCCGGTTTGCCCAGCAGCTGGAGCTGGCGGAGGAGCTGAACATGCCGGTGGTCATCCACGAACGGGAAGCCCACGGCGACTGTATGGATATTCTCCGCCCCTATCTGGGCCGTCTGCGAGGCGAATTCCACTGCTACTCCGGCTCCGTGGAGATGGCGAAAGAGCTGGTCAAGGCCGGCTGGTATCTGGGCTTCAATGGCTCCTGCACCTTTGAGAACGCCAAAAAGCCTCTGGCCGTCATCGACTACTGCCCCATGGACCGCATTCTGCTGGAGACTGACTGCCCCTATCTGACGCCAGTGCCGCACCGCGGCAAACGCAATGACAGCCGGTATCTGCCCCATGTGGCCGAGACCATCGCCCGGGTCAAGGGCACGACCGTAGAAGAAGTGGCCCGACGCACCCTGGAAAACGGCAAACGCTTTTTCAACATCCCATAATCTTCTGTTTCTGCGGTCCTGGGAACCCTGGAACCTGCACGCGGATTTTCATCTTTCCCTGGATATTTTAGATTTGAAAAGGAAGCGATCCCCATGACCATTACCTATGAATATGGCAAAAACCTCTATGTGAACACCACCAACCGCTGCACCTGCGCCTGTACTTTCTGCATCCGCTCCTACGGCGACGGCGTCGGCACCGGCTCCAATCTGTGGCTGGAGCGGGAACCGACGAAAGAGGAAATTCTGGAGGACATCCGCAGCCGCGACCTGACCCGGTATAACGAATTGGTGTTCTGCGGTTACGGCGAACCCACCTACCGCATTGACGACATTCTTTGGGTCTGCAAGCAGCTGAAGGCTGAGTCCCAGATCCTGATCCGCATGGATACCAACGGCCATGGCAACCTGATCAACGGCCGCGACATCACGCCGGAGCTCAAGGGCGTCATCGATGTGCTGTCCATTTCCCTCAACCGCTCCACCCAAGCGGCCTATGACGAGGTGGTCCGCCCCCATGTGCCCGGCGCATTTGAGGCGATGAAAGACTTCACCCGCAAGGCCCGTGCTCTGAACATCCAGGTCATCATGACTGTGGTGGACAATATGGATCCCGCCGAAATTGAGCGCTGCCGCCAAATGTGTGAACAAGAGCTGGGCGCCACGTTTCGGGTGCGCCAGTTCAGCGAGGATTGGACCTGATCACTCGATTCCCAACCGGCTGCGGCGCGAGACTGGAATTGTCTGCGCGCTTGCAGTCCATCTTGGGATCGGGTTGGGCAAAAAAGAAAACACCCGGAGCACATGCTCCAGGTGTCGGTTCATCAGAAATGCAGCGTCATTGGACCGTGCGGCGCCGTGCAGCTTAGATGGAAGCCGCCATAGCCAGACGCTCCCGCCGGCGGATGTAGTTGCTCAGACAATACTGCATGATGGCCTTTCTGGTGACAAGGCCGATGAACGCGCCCTTGTCATCCACCACCGGCACAAAATTCTGTTCCGTGGCGGTGGAAACCAGATCGTCGATGTTGGTATCTACAGAGACCGGCCGATTGTCACACCGCCGGTGAATCTCCGCAATGGGATGCTTTTCCGCTTCCCGCATGTTCATCATGTAGTGGTTCTTGATCGCCCACAGCAGATCACCTTCCGTCATCGTGCCGACATATGCGCCGTCACGGCTCAGGATCGGCAGCGCTGCATAGCCAGCATTCTCCATGCGTTCCAGCGCCTGACGGATTGTATAGTCCTCGTACAGATAGGTACAGTTGGCTTTGGGCGTCAGGAAAAACAGGACGTTCATAGCACCGCTCCTTTCAGAAATACTATACCACACTTTTGCTGCGAATGGGTAAAAATTTTGTAAACGGACGCACAATTTCGGAACATTTCCACCGGCAAAATTCTCATGGAAAGTCCCTCATATGTTCATAAAAAAGACACACTTATATTTTACGATAAACGCAAAGAAAACCAATGGCGGCCCCCAGCGGCCGCTTTTTCAATACAGGAGGCCGCTTTATGAAAAAATCTCTGCGCCTTTTCTCTGCGATTTTATGTATTGCCATTCTGGTTTCCATTCAGGGCAGCTGCTACGCAGCGCCGCCGTGGATGTTCTGGCGTCTGGACGACGCCATCTCCAGCTACACCGTAGACTATGCCAATGTCAACAACTGGGCCTATTATGGCTATGGGGACGACAAGGACGTGGATGTCTTCTTTGTTGCGCCCACCAACCTGAGCGGCTCTGATTATCAGCACAATCTGGATGTGTACAACAGTTCCGACCGCAGCAGCTTTTTGTCCTCGGTCAATCTGGAACGGGATATCTATGCCGAGACGGGGCGGTTCTATGCGCCATATTACCGGCAGGTCTGTTTTAACGTCTATAACATGGAGGATCAGGATGCCGCACAACAGTATTACGATCTGGCCTATGAAGATGTCCGTTCCGCATTTTTGTACTATCTGACCTACTGCAATAACGGCCGGCCCTTCATTTTGGCGGGCTTCTCCCAGGGCGCCAGCATCTGTCTGCAGCTTTTGGAGGAATTTTTTGATGATGAGGAACTGGCCAGCCAGTTGGTGGCCTGTTATGCCATCGGCTGGTCTGTGACTCAGGATATGGTGGATGAATATCCCCAGCTCAAAATGGCCCAGGGCGAAGATGACACCGGCGTAATCATCTCCTACAATTCCGAGGCCATGTATATTCAATCCTCTACGCTGGTGCCGGCGGGTACCAAATCCCTGAGTATCAACCCCCTGAACTGGAAAACCGACAGCACCTATGCCTCTGCGGAAGAAAACCTGGGCGCCTGCTTCTGCAATCCTGACACCGGCGCCGTGCAGGAGGAATATCCCGCATTCACTGGCGCATATCTGGATCCGGAGCGGGGAACGCTGAAGGTCACAGATGTCGACCCGACCGTTTACACCGCATATCTCTCCAACAACGACGACGGCGTATTTCATATCTACGATTTTATCTTCTTCTATCGGAATCTGCAGGAAAATGTAGCCGTCCGCACGGCGGCGTATCTCGCGCAATAGCGCGCACCTTTGCCGCGAAATCCGGAACAGCGCAAACAAGGAAGCCAGCTCTGAAAGCAGCTGGCTTCCTTGTTTTTCTATGCAAAAGCATCGCAAACTTGGCTGCGTGCCGCCTTCAGCGGCACGGCCACGCACGCAAAGGCGTGTGGCCGGGACAGCCCACATGCGCAAAAACTTCATGCGCTCCGGATTTTACCTGTGTTCGTGGTGCACGCTAAGCGCATGAAGTTTTCCGCCGGGAGATGCAAAACCGCCCAATCAGTATTTCGGAATCTCGTAGATGCGGTAGGTGTTCTCCTTGTCCATGGTCTTGTAGGGTTCAGGCCAGGGCACCGTGTTCTGCACATGCATCATAGGCGTGTAGTTGAAGTGCGTAGTGCCTTTCAGGCTGATGATGGTATTGCCCTTGGAGCCACCGGCGCCAGTGCCACCGCGGGTCGGGCCGGAACCAGGACCTTCCCAAGCCTGCTGGCCATGTCCGCCGCCGGGAGCACCACCGGGACCACCAGGGCCGCCGCCGGGAGCACCGCCGGGACCGCCAGGACCACCGGGAGCTCCACCGGGACCGCCAGGGCCACCGGGAGCACCACCGGGACCACCAGGGCCGCCACCGGGGCCGCCAGGGCCGCCCGCCGTGGGGCCCATCAGCTTCTGATACGCGGACATACCGGGGTTGGCAATATCAGAGGGGCCGCCCATATCGGGGCACACCTGCTCATGCAGGTACAGCCAACGATCCTGCTCTTCGTCGTAAATAAAGTCAGAACCATAGCGCTCCCACAGAGTCAGGCCAAAGAAGTTCTGGCTGCCCAGACAGTTGAACAGCAGACCCGGGGTCAGGAAACAGGCGCGGGCAGTCTTGCCGTCGTCTGCCACTTCAATGACATCCGTCGCCAGGGTGTGCATCGCCACCTCACGCATGGCGCGGGCATCAAACCAGCTCAGATTTGGGTCGGCCTCCGCGTTGGCAATATAGCCCTGGAAGCCCTGGGGATCGTAATTTGTAACGGAATTATACCAGACCTCGTCAAAGCCGCACATGACGCCAAAGGAGTGGCCCCAGGACGCCTCTTCAGAGGTATCCCAAAACTGCCCCCACTCTTCCAGGCCGAAAGCCTTGGCGTGGAGATAGCTGTGGCGTGCATGAAGGTATTCCGCAGCCTGAGAGCCTTCGGCGTTGTGAATGCGCTGGCTCAGTGTCAGATGGGTTTTCATTCGGCATCCTCCTTCCGATAGTTGGGATGGCCCTTGGGCCACTTGGGACGGCCCTCATATCCGTAGTTCTTCTCCGCGTCATAGGTGTAATAGGGTTCCGGCAGCGTGGGATAGGCGTCCAGCCAGCCGTAGCCGCGGTCATGGGCCAGATAGGGTTTGGTGGGCTGGCCAAATTCCTGCTCCGGCAACGTGCTGCCGGCAGGGGGATGGGCCGGTACATTGCCCAGAGAAGTACCGGCTTCATATTCCACATCATTGGACAGGAACAGGTGCCAAATCTTCCACTGGCCGCTCTCTTCCTTGACAAAGTCGGCACAGACCTTAATGTAGTACCAGACGCACTTGCTGGACCCGTCGGGCGCGCCATCGCACTCCACACCCATGGAATACCAGGTGCCCTTGGCGGTGGTGCCGTCATCGGCCAGGACTACGCAGGGCGTGGAAACGTGGTGATTCACCATGCAGCCATAGCCCAGGTTTGCGGGGACGTTTTCAATCTCCGGATGGGCCGCGCAGTAGGCATCCAGCGCCTTCTGCCGCCGCTCGGCGTGCTGCACGACATAATAGTTAGAAATTTCATCCATGCCCACATAGTAGCCCCAGTTCGAGCCGATGGAAGCGGTCTTGCGGTACTGCGGCATGGTGACCCACAGCCTGTCCAGCTCCTCCCGGCGCTGGTCGTTGGCATTGTAAACCATCCGGCGGCTCATCAGGTCCTTGATTTCTTCAATGTCCCAGACACGGACAATCCGCTCGTAGTCGGAATAATACTGTTTTTTCATGCCAATGCCTCCTTGCTTTCCGCACCGTAGCTGAAGGTTTCTTCAAAGGTCTCATAGGGCTCCGGCATTTTGGGCAGGCGGGTAAAGGGCCGCATCCCGTGGTAGTGCTCCCGCAGCGTCTCCGGGACGTTGGGCTGCGCGATCTGGATCTCCTTCAGGGGCGCCCACTCGGGAATCTCGGGATAGGGCGCCGGGGCATTGACGCCCCACTTCTGGCCGGCCACTTCGTTGATGTCCTCCAGATAGAGCATATGCCAGATCTTCCACTGGCCGTCCTCCCGAATGAAGTCCATGCAGTAGGTTCCGAATACCCAGCGGGAGATAGACCCATTGGGCTCCAGATCCGTCACCAGGCCAAAGCAGACAAACATCCCTTTTGCGGTTTTGCCATCGCCGGCAATCTCGATGATGGCGTTATCCAGGCTGCGCAGCTCCAACGGGCCGCGGCCATAGAGCTGCTCGTCTGTCATATTGCCCAGATCCTCTTTAAAATAAGACTTGAGCAGCTGCGCTTTCTGTTTTGTGGCGTTGTCGATGGAATCATAGTAGGCAGCCAGCGCCTGACGGCCCACATACCAGCCGCTGTTGACGCCCATGGAGATGTCCTCCCGCTTGGACCAGAAGGTCTCCAGCATGGTGGGCTCTTTTTTCAGAAGCAGGCTCAGCACATACTTGCCGGCCAGGTTTTTGACGTCCCGCCGGTCTTCCCAGCGGCCCACCAGCGCTTCCGTGCTGCAATTTTTTACAGACATGTCGCGGTCTCCTTTCCTGTTGTTCAGCTTTTATTATAACAGGCCGCTTTTTATCCCGGAAATACCAATTTTCTATGCGGTATTCCTAAGAGTTATGGCCGCCCCGCTTTTCCCGCGTGTAACCCTCCCCGAGGCGCAGGCCGTAAAAAATCCGCAGCCGCCGGCATTGCCGGCGGCTGCGGTAGGTGCGAATGGGTTGTGATCAATTGGGCCTTAATAGCTGTTGGCTGTGCTCCAGGCTCTTTCCAGCGCTGCCCAGTCGGGCACATCCAGAATCTCTACCCAGTCCTCATAGTTGTAATCCTGGTTGGGCACCTCGTCATCGGTACGGGTGTACTCGTGAGAGTTGGTAGCCTCCTGGACATCTTCATAGTACCAGGCGCTGGGACGGTTGTCACTCCAGGTGATCATGTCGTCCAGCATATGATCCTCTTCCACAGCCCGCTCCAGAACCCGGTTGACCAGGGTCATGGCCTCGGCGCGGGTGATATCCTGGTTGGGACGGAAGGTGCCGTCCTCATAGCCGGTGATCCAGCCCTCCTGATAGGCCACGCTGATCTCGTCAAAGGCCCAGTAGGTGTCCGGCACATCCGAGAACTTCACTTCGCCGTCGCAGATGACCTCGCTGAACCGGGCCGCAATGGCGGCGAACTCCGCACGGGTCACATAGTCGTCGGGACGGAAGGTGCCGTCCACATACCCATTGATAATGCCGGCGTTGGTCAGCGTGGAAACCGCGTTGTTGAACCAGTCGTCAATACTGACGTCGGAATAGCTGTTGGTCTGGCTCCAGTAGTAGTCACGGCTCTCGTCCGTCATGAGACGGAAGAAGATCGTGGCGACTTCCGCGCGGGTGATATTGTTCTGGGGCCGGACCGTGCCGTCCTCGTAGCCAATGATATAG
>CBCPMX010000058.1:0-9923 GCA_965120355.1 uncultured Oscillospiraceae bacterium | reverse complement strand
ATTCTGGAAAGTGTTGTGCAAAATTAGCGAAAAATTGTGGGCAGGATTTCAAAAAAACGAGGAAAAAGTGCGGAAAATCCGTGATTATGACGGAAAATCCGTCGAAATAGAGGCGCAAAAATACAAAAAAATTTTGTACGGATGTCTGAATAGGACTGAGAGGATTCGTAAGACTGGTAGGTCTCAGACGATGCGGATCCTGCATTGCTGCTGCTGCTTTGCGCCGGTGGCGCTCCAGCTGCAGCAACCAATGCGTGCCGCCTTCCGGCGGAACTTCCTTTGCCGGTGCTGCCGGCCTGCAGAAAGGGGGCCACGATTTCCGGCAGAGCTTCCGCTGTGGCCAGCACAATCGTGGCCATGGCGGCTGCCGCTGGAATCCAAACAGGCAGTGCAGCCATGTCAGGGCAAGAGCCTTCATGCACTCAGAGCGCACCACGAACACAGGAAGAATCCGGAGCGCATGGAGGTTTTCGCGCATGTGGGCCGTCCCGCATGTGGGCCGTCCCGGCCCACGCGCTTTTGGGTTCCCGGCCGTGCCGCTGAAAGCGGCACATGGCCAATTTTGCGATCCTTTTACATAAAAAAGCGCATACCTTTCGGTATGCGCAGAAAAAGCGATACAAAGGGCAAACTCACTGTGTATCGCATCAGAGAGATTTCTATATTGCTGCGGGGTCTTGTTTTGATTCGCCAATATTTATAGATATAGAGAAGGGGCATACTCAAGGGAAAGGCCGGAAAGTCAGGTGTCCGCGTCGGCAGCAAAGTCCGTTTGGAGCTGTTCCCAATATGCCCGGTCCGTTTCCGTGATGGGCCGGATGGGTTTGCAGGGATTGCCGGCGGCTACCACATTGGGAGGAATGTCTCGAACCACTACGGAGCCAGAGCCGATGACGGTGTTTTTTCCAATGGTTACGCCGGGATTGACAATAACGCCGCCGCCCAACCAGACATTATCTTCGATGACGATGGGCTGGCCGAATTCCAAATCGGTTCTGCGCACGGCAGGATCGATGGGGTGCCCCGCTGCATACAGCCCTACGTTGGGACCGAGGAGTACATGATCTCCAATGGTGATCCCGCCTTGATCCAGAAATGTGCAGCCATAGTTGATAAATGTGTGGGATCCAATGTGAATTCGGAAACCATAATCACAGTGGAAAGGCGCTTGAATGGAACTGTTTTCGCCGATGCTGCCCAGCAATTCTGTCAAAAGCGCTTGGCGAGCCTGGGTTTCGCTGCTTGGGGTGGCGTTGTAGAGCTCCTGCAGGCGTCTGGCATTGGACATGTGCTTTGCCAGTGTGCCGTCTACGATGAATGGCTCTCCGGCCAGCATGCGCTCGTAATTTGTCATAAACACACTCCTCAGTTCGAATTTTGCACTGCATCAGTACGGGAGCATCTTATCATATGGACCGGATTGTGTCAAACATCGTTCAGTGTATCATTTGCATTTTTCAGGGGAGAGCCTTCCGCGCCGTGAGAGCTGCCTGGAGGTGCGCGCCTTGACTTTTGCGGGGAAACTGGGTATACTAAAGTAGATAAATTGGGCGTTCATACCAATTTGCATATTAAGAAGTCACTGGAAGATCGTCTTTGGCTGCATGCGGAGCGTTTGACCTGACGTTTCATTTGGGTACCAATCTCGCGCGTACAGTGTTTGCAGGTTGCTTCAGTGTTTTTCTAAAGATTTTGTGAGGGAACGCATGAAGAAAAAGGAAAACTATGGTAATGAGAGCATTTCCGCTCTAAAAGGTGCGGATCGTGTTCGAAAACGGCCGGCGGTCATTTTCGGCTCTGACGGCCTGGAGGGCTGTGAGCATGCGGTATTTGAGATCCTGTCCAATGCCATTGACGAAGCGCGGGAGGGCCATGGCGATCTGATTGTGGTCACCCGGTATGAAGATCTGTCTGTCGAAGTGGAGGACTTTGGCCGGGGCTGTCCTGTGGACTGGAACTCTGCGGAGCAGCGGTACAATTGGGAACTGGTTTTCTGTGAGCTGTATGCCGGCGGCAAGTATAACAACGACGAAGGGGAGAATTATGAATTTTCCCTGGGCCTCAACGGCCTCGGCTCCTGTGCAACGCAGTATTCATCGGAATTTTTTGACGCGGTGATCCGCCGTGACGGGTATAAATACACGCTTCACTTTGAAAAGGGCGAAAATATTGGCGGCCTGAAAAAGGAACCTGCGGACCGGAAAAAGACCGGCTCGTGTTTTCATTGGAAGCCGGATCTCGAGGTGTTTACGGCCATTGACATTCCGGTGGAGTATTACATTGAGACGATTAAGCGGCAAGCCGTGGTCAACGCCGGCGTGACGTTCCGGTTCCGAAACCAGGTGGGCGGAAAGTTTGAAACGCAGGAATTCTGCTACCAAAACGGTATTTTGGACTACGTCAATGAGCTGGTGGCCGACAACGCCATGACCATGCCGCAGTTCTGGGAGGCGGAGCGGAAGGGCCGTGACCGGGAGGATATGCCGGAATATAAGGTAAAGCTTTCGGCGGCTGTGTGTTTTTCCACCGGCGTCAATCTCATTGAGTATTATCACAACTCCTCCTGGCTGGAGCACGGCGGCGCGCCGGAGAAAGCGGCAAAAAACGGGTTTGTCTATGCCATTGATGCCTATCTCAAGCAGACCGGCAAATATGCCAAGAACGAGACGAAGATCACATTTCAGGATGTGCAGGATTGTCTGGTGCTGGTGACCAACTGCTTTTCGACCCGTACCTCCTATGAAAACCAGACGAAAAAGGCCATCACCAATAAATTTGTCCAGGAAGCCATGACGGAATTTTTCCGCAGCCGTCTACAGGTCTATTTCATTGAGAACAAGCAAGAGGCCGACCGCATTGCCGACCAGGTGCTGGTGAACAAGCGCAGCCGGGAGACGGCGGAAAAGGCCCGCCTGAATATTAAGAAGAAGCTGTCTGGGAACATTGATGTGGCCAACCGGGTACAAAAGTTTGTGGATTGCCGCAGCCGGGATCCGGAGCGCCGGGAAATCTATATTGTGGAGGGCGACTCTGCGCTTGGTTCTGTGAAGCTGAGCCGGGATGCGGAATTTCAGGGGATTATGCCGATTCGGGGAAAGATCCTCAACTGCCTCAAGGCGGGCTATGACCGGATCTTCAAGTCAGAAGTCATCACGGATCTCATGAAAGTCCTGGGATGCGGCGTGGAGGTCACCGGTACTGGCGGCAAAAAGAGTAAGGATTTAAGTACGTTTGACTTGGGCAATCTGCGTTGGAGCAAGGTCATTATCTGCACGGATGCCGATGTGGATGGCTACCAGATCCGCACTTTGGTGCTGACAATGCTGTACCGGCTTGTGCCGACGCTCATTGAGCAGGGGTATGTGTATATTGCCGAGTCTCCTCTTTTTGAAATCAATTGCAAGGAAAAGACCTGGTTTGCCTATTCCAATGCCGAACGCGACCGCATTGTGGCGGAGCTGCAGGGGAAAAAGTATACCATCAGCCGCTCCAAGGGTCTCGGTGAAAATGACCCCGAAATGATGTGGCTGACGACGATGAATCCTGAAACGCGGCGGCTCATTAAAGTCATGCCGGAGGACGCAGAACGGACTGCGCAGTATTTTGACCTGCTTCTGGGTGACAATCTATCTGGCAGAAAAACGCACATCGCGGAAAATGGTTATAAGTTTCTGGAGCTGGCGGACATCTCCTGAATGGAGCGGGAGAGAAACCGTTGCAGAGTTCGTGCATATTTTGAATGATAAGGAGAGGATTTTATGAAGTGGCTGAAAAGGCTGACAGCAGGAATGCTGGCGGCAGCATTGGCAGCGGTTCTGCCGGTGCAGGCGCTGGCAGTCAGCCCGCGATACGCTGACAAGCTGTGGGGCGGCCAGGAGCAGGCCGGCTGGGCAGACCCCTGGGAGCAGGCCCGCAATGAGGCAAAATTGCGCCACGGCGGTACGCCCAGAGCCGTGGATATCATGCTCAACGGGCAGTGCCTGGATTTCGGGGACATGCAGCCGGTGAACCTGAACGGCAGCGTCATGGCTGCAAGCCGTGTTCTGCTGGAGAACCTGGGCGCGGAAGAGATCGTCTTTGACGCGGAAACCAAGACCATGACAGCTGCCGGCCATGGCGTCACCCTGAGCCAGCAGGCCAATACGGCGGTCCTGACGGTGACCCGGGGCGGGGAGACGGAGACGGTGACCATGGCTGCGCCCTCGTTTATCCGAGACGGCGCACTATATCTGCCGATTCGAGAGACGGCGGAGGCCATGGGGTATGAGGTCTATTGGGATCCGGCGTATCAGACTGTGGTGCTGATGGATTCTCTGGCGCTGATTGATCAGATTGACACCCAGTTTACAAAGATCAACCGGTTCCTTTCTTCTCTGACCGCCGTACCCAGCGCGGGGCAGAGCGTAGCACAGACAGTGGAATATACTGTGGTCCATACCGACATGCAGGAGGAGCGCACGGAAACCTGTACAACACGCACGGTGACGGGCTCCGCCGGCTGGGAGAGCTGGAGCCAGGGGGACGGAGAGACTGCCGCCACGCTGTATGACGCGGCCAGCCAGCAGTATTATATGCTGATTCCCGAGATGGGAGAGAACACCTGGCTTCAGACAGGATACGGTGAACTGTACGGCGTGAAAACGGTCGAGATACCAGCATCCATGGGGGCATATCTCTATGGATTGACCAATGCGTATTCTCCGTTTGAACTGCACGAAGCGCTGATGGCCGAGGTGGAGATGATGGCGATCCTTTGCGGCGATGACGCCTTTGTGGTTGAAGACGGCCAGGATGTGCTGTATGTGGATCAGGACGATTTGTCGCAATTGGATCAGCTCCTGTACGGCGAGAGCGGTGAAATGAATGACGCTGGCCTGGCGTTTCAGCTGCGGCTGGCCTGGCGTTTCAGCTGCGGCTGGCACTGGCGGATACAGGATGGGAATTGACTGTGTCCAGCGACGATGCGCAGACGGCCATGGACTTGGCCGTGACCCTGACGCAGCGGGAAACCGGCTCTGACACAGTGATGTCCATGGTGATCACCCAGACAGAGGAAACTGCCGCCATTTCTTACACAGCGCAGACCGACCTGGTGGATGGCCAGCCCCAGACGGTTCCGCCGGAGGATGCAACGGTCCTGACCGAGGCGGAGCTGCTGACGATGGATGCTGGCGCCCGGGATGTCTCCGACGCTGCATAAGCGAATCAAATATAAGGAAGTATTGCATGGCAAGAAAGAAGAAAACCGAGGCCGCGCCAAAGAAAGATAATCCCAACGTTATTGGGCTGCGGGCGGAGATTTTAGAGCAGCCTATTTCTGAAACCTTAGAGATCAATTTCATGCCCTACGCCATGAGCGTGATCCTCTCCCGGGCCATTCCGGAGATCGACGGCTTTAAGCCCTCTCACCGGAAACTGTTGTATACCATGTATAAAATGGGACTGCTGACCGGGCCGCGGACCAAGTCTGCCAATATCGTTGGACAGACCATGAAATTGAATCCCCATGGCGACGCGGCCATCTATGAGACCATGGTGCGTTTGTCCCGCGGATATGAGGCACTGCTGCATCCGTTTGTGGACAGTAAGGGCAATTTTGGCAAGGCATATTCCCGCGATATGGCGTATGCCGCTTCGCGGTATACCGAAGCAAAGCTGGATCCGATTTGTCAGGAACTGTTCCGGGATATCGACAGTGATACGGTGGATTTTGTGGACAATTATGACGGCAGCATGAAGGAACCGTCCCTGCTGCCCACCTCCTTCCCCAATGTGCTGGTCAGCGCAAATCTGGGCATTGCCGTGGGAATGGCATCCAACATCTGCGGCTTCAATTTGCGGGAGGTCTGTACTACGGCGGCAGCGCTGATTCGGGATCCTGCCCACGACATTCTGTCCACGATGCCGGCGCCGGACTTTCCCACCGGCGGCGAGATCCTGTATGACCCTGATGAGATGCGTGCCATCTATGCCACGGGACGCGGCTCCTTTAAGGTGCGGGGCCGCTGGCGCTACGTGAAAGAGGGCAACCTCATCGAAATCTATGAAATCCCCTATACCACCACCACGGAAGTCATCATTGATAAGGTGGCGGAACTGGTAAAGGCCGGCAAGCTGAAAGAGATCTCCGACATGCGCGATGAAACAGATCTGTCGGGTCTGAAGCTGACCATTGATCTGAAACGGGGAGCTGACCCGGAGAAGCTGATGCAAAAGCTGTTTAAGCAGACTACCTTAATGGACAGCTTTGGCTGCAACTTTAACATTCTGGTGGCCGGCACGCCCAAGGTTTTGGGGGTGCGGGAGATCCTGGAGGAATGGACTGCATGGCGGGCCGAGTGCATCAAGCGCAGGGTGTACCATACCCTGCACAAAAAGCAGGAGAAGCTGCATTTGCTCCAGGGCCTGCAAAAAATTCTGCTGGATATTGACAAGGCCATTCGGATTATCCGCGAAACGGAGTCCGAAGCGGAAGTGGTGCCGAACCTGATGATCGGCTTTGGCATCGACGAGGTGCAGGCAGAGTATATCGCGGAGATTCGCCTGCGGAATATCAATCAAGAATATATTCTCAAGCGCACTGAAGAGACGGCTTCTCTGGAAAAGGAGATTCAGGAGCTGACCGCGACACTCAACAGTGCTGCGAAGATCCGCAGGATCATTGTCAAAGAGCTGGAGAACGTAGCGAGCAAATACGGCGCCGACCGGAAGACCGGCATTCTCTATGAGACGGAAACAGCGGTGGACGAGGAAGAAGAGGATATGCCCGATTACCCCGTGACCCTGTTCCTGTCCCGGGAGGGCTATTTCAAGAAAATTACACCCCAGTCGCTGCGTATGTCCGGCGAACAGAAATTTAAGGAGGGCGACGGCCTGGAAAAGACCATGGAGGCCACGAACAATGCGGAACTGCTGGTCTTTACGAACCAGTTTCAGGTTTATAAGTGCCGCTGCGCAGAGTTCGACGACGGCAAGGCCAGCGTACTGGGAGACTATCTGCCCACCAAGCTGGGCATGGCGGACGGGGAGCGCGTGGTTTCCGTGCTGCTGCCGGGGGAGTATTGCGGCCATGTGCTGTTCCTGTACGAGAACGGCAAGGTGGCCAAGGTGGAGTTGGCGTCCTATGCGACAAAGACCAACCGCCGCCGCCTTACCGGTGCTTATTCCGATAAGAGTCCGCTGAAGGGTGTGTTCTTGCTGCGGGAGGATACGGAGATGGTGCTCTATTCCACAGAGGGACGTGCGCTGATCTTTTCCACGGCGCAGTTGACGCCAAAGGCCACTCGAAGTACGCAGGGAGTGGCAGTGATGACGCTGAAAAAGAAATATGTTTTGGATTATGGCGAGCCGCTGGAGGGCAGCCCCATTGCCAACGCAGCCCGCTACCGTGCCCGCAGCCTGCCCGCAGCCGGTGCGCTGCTGAAAGACGAGGACAGAGCCGAAAAACAGGTGATGATGGAATTCTAGACGCCGGTATTTTGAAGCGAGGAGAAATCATTTGAAACCGACCATACGTGAAAAGATCATTGATTTTACTGCCATTATAGTGGGAAGCGCCGTATTTGCTCTGGGATTTGCCCTGTTTCTGGAGCCAAACCAGATTACGGCCGGCGGCGTTTCCGGTATCGGCATGGTGGTGGAGGCGCTGAGCGGCGTGGGAAGCGTGGGCCTGTGGACAGCGCTGATCAATCTGCCGCTGTTCCTGGTGGGGTTTCGCCGGTTGGGCGGACAGTTCTTCTTTGGCTCCCTGTTGGGCATGGTAGTTTCCTCGGTGCTGATTGATGTTTTTGCACTGCTGCCGGCTTTTGAAACAGAGATGCTGCTGGCGGCGCTGTTTGGTGGAATCTTGGTTGGCGGCGGCCTGGGCTTGGTTTTTGTCCGCGGGGCTTCCACCGGCGGTACGGATATTCTGGCGCGGCTGCTGAAGCTCCGGTTTCGTAATTTGTCTATTGGCAAGCTGATGATGGTAGTTGACGTGGTCATCTCTACGGTGGCGGGGCTGGTATTTGGAGACTTCAACAAGACGCTGTACAGCTTCGTGACGCTGTATGTCAGCTCCATCGCCCTGGACAGCGTTGTCTACGGTTTTGACTATTCCCGGGTGGCGCTGATTATTTCCGACAAAAACGCGGAAATCGCGGAGAAGATCATCCGGGAGCTGGATCGCGGCGTCACCTTCCTGGATGGGGAGGGGGGCTACACAGGGCAGCGCAAGCGTGTGATTCTGTGCGCTATCAAGAAACACCAGTTGGCGGAGCTGAACGAGCTGGTGACAAGTGTAGACCCCGAGGCATTTATTATTCTGCAGGAAGCCCACCAGGTGCTGGGCGATGGCTTTGCCCGGTACGACAAGGACGGATTATAGCGCAGGCGCGGAAAGGAAGGTTGGACATGAAGAAAACGCTGGTGCTCTTTGGTCTGACCATATTGCTGCTGCTCCTGGGAGGCTGCGGGCTGTTGTCAGAGCGCAGTTACCTGTATACGCAGCAGCACGACGAGCAGTATGAAGAGGATGTCAACGCCGACGCCCTGACTGTGGACAACTATTACGGATTGAAAAACGCCATCCTCAGCTTCGTGGAGTCCGGTACAGAGGATGGTTTGATCCGCAGCTATTCCTATGACGGTGACATTGAGTCGGATTTGGAGATGGCGGCCTATGAGGTGACGCGGAGCAATCCCGTGGGCGCGTATGCTGTGGACTATATGACCCACGACTGCAATAAGATCGTCTCCTACTATGAGATCCGAATTTCCATCACATTCCGCCGTACGCCGGAGGACATTGCCGCCATTGTGCGCGTCTCCAGCATGGACGAAGCGGAGGAGGCAATTGCGGAAGCCCTGAGCCAATACCAAAGCGTTCTGGCTCTACGGATGTCCTACACCAATGATCTCAATACGCAGCAGATATTGGAGGATGCTTGCCGTGCCGATCCACTGATTTCCATGGCTTCACCAGAGGTGTCAACGCAGGTTTATCCGGAAACCGGCGTTCAGCGGATTGTGGAGTTGAATTTCTCCTATGCGGAGAGTGAGACGGTGCTGACGCTGAAAAAGGAGCAGGTTCTTCGGGTGGTGGAGGATCTGGGACAGTTCGTCTCAGAAGATATTTCTGAAGAGAGCAGGTTGGGCATCTACTTTCGACGGTTGTGCAACCGCATTGCCTATGCGCCAGAGTCTGGGGTGGGCGATGTGTATGAGGCCCTGGTGAACTGCCAGTCCGGCAGCAAAGGTATTGCAGAGGCGTTCTATTTGCTGTGTGTGGAAAACGGTATAGAGTGTGTTACCGTCTCGGGTCAGAAGTACGGGGAGACCTATTGGTGGAACATTGTTACATTGGATGGGCAGAGTTATCATGTGGATCTGGCGTCAGCGATGGAAGCGAATACGGTCCTGATGGAGTTGTACTATGACGAGGATCTGTATGCGGCTTATTCCTGGGATACGGCGCTGTATCCCGCCTGCACCAGACCGGAGGGCGAGGAGTCGGAGAAGAGCTCTGCTGAAGAAGCGTCTCCGGAAGAGACGTCCGAAGAAGAGACTGTGCCGGCGCCTGAGAGTGGAGACCTGCTTGACGATGCCGCAGAGGAACCGCCTGCGGGGAGTTCCACGGAACAATCGCCAGGGAACGCGGATGCGCAAATGCAGGACGCTTCGGAAGGATCCCAGGATCTTCAGGGTGAAGCGGATATAGACGGCCAGGAAATGGATCTGCCTTCGAACCAAACGGAGGATTCTTCGACAGCCGCCGGTGACGGCACAGAGCTGGAAGAAGAAATTTCTTAAAAAGTGCTTGACAACGCTCGAAATTCTGCTATAATACTATCGTTGCCTGCGGGTGTAGCTCATCCGGTAGAGCGCCACCTTGCCAAGGTGGAGGTAGCGAGTTCGAGCCTCGTCACCCGCTCCAACACAAATAA
>CBCPMX010000057.1:0-11516 GCA_965120355.1 uncultured Oscillospiraceae bacterium | reverse complement strand
GCGGAAACAGCGGCTCTATAATGGCCCATTGACTGTCGCTCAAATCACTCGCATACCTACGACGTTCATTTTTCTGTATCATACCTGCATTATACTACTTTTTTCTCTATTGGTACAGCTTCTCAATCTTTGCTGCCTGACTGCCGTCCCATCTACTCGGAAGTGTTCAACTTGTTATTGCAATTTGCGAGCCAAAATTTTTTTATTTTTTTGCGGCCCGCTCCGGCTTCCTGAACCATTTCACGAAAAGTTCACCGCCGGCCCATCTTGCATCCTGAAGACCCTTATGTTATAGTCAAAGTATAAGCTTAACGTTTCCGTTATCAGGGAGGGCCTATCCTTGGAACACCCAATGCAGTTCCCGGACCGGCGCGAAACAGACCGCGCCAACGCCTTTTTGTACCAGGCATTGAATATCGCTGAGCAGATGCTCTGCTGCGGCGCGGAAGTGGGCCGGGTGGAGGATTCCGTCCGCCGGCTGTGCGGCGCTTACGGTGCAGAGCGGGTGGAGGTGTTCACCATCACTTCCAGCATCGTCGTCACCATCTATGGGCGCCGGTTTGGCGCGCTGACGCAGACCCGGCGCATCACCGCTACCAGTACCGACCTTCACCGGCTGCGGCTGCTCAACCAACTCTCCCGCCAGGTTTGTCAGGAACACCTGACGCCGGAAGAAATCGGCGCGGCACTGGACGAAATCGCCAACGCGCCCACTTACAGTCTGCCGCTGCAAGCCGCCATTTATGCCCTGATCTCCGCCAGCTTCTCCCTGTTCTTTGGCGGCTCGTGGCTGGACGCCGTGGCCTCGACCATCATCGGGGTGATTCTCCGGGGTGCAACGGTGGTGTTGGAGCCGCTGCTGTCCAACCGGTTTCTGACAGCGCTGGTGCTGTCCTGCTTTGGCGGTTTGCTGGCGCGGGGCCTGGTGCTGCTGTCCATCGGACAGTCCGTGGATCAGATCAGCATCGGCAACATCATGCTGTTGATTCCCGGTATTGCGTTGACCAACTCCATCCGCGACATGTTCACCGGCGACACCATTTCCGGGCTTTCTCGCTTTTTGGAAGCGCTGCTGCTGGCCATGACCATTGCCTTTGGCTTTGTGTTGACGGCAGGCGTCATATAAGGAGGCGTATGCATGATTTTACAGTTGTTTTGCGCCTTTATTGGCTCCTTTAGCTTTGCACTGCTGTTCAATGTCCGCAGAGGTCACCTGATCTCCGCCAGTGCCGGCGGGCTGCTGGCGTGGGCCGTTTACCTTCTGGTGCAGGATCTGTGTCCCGGCTCAGTTTTTGTCGCTTCCCTGGTTTCTTCCGCCGTGGTGACGGTTTATGCCGAAATCATGGCCCGTGTACACAAGGCGCCTGCTACCGTTTACCTCGTTGCCGGCTTCATCCCCCTGTTTCCAGGCAGTTCCCTGTATACTACCATGCGCTATGCCGTAGAGGCTGACTGGGCATTGTGTTTATCCCAGGGAATCCAGACGCTGCTGGCAGCCATCGGCATCTCCATGGGTATGGTCTGCGCCACCACCGCCGTCCGTATTCTGCTCCGCAGCCACCTGGCGCTGCGCAGGCATCGGACGCCGCCTCCAAAGAATTCATAAACAAGGAGAATTTCCATGCACAATCAATATCCCCATATATTCTCGCCCCTGACCGTGGGCAACGTCACCTTCCGGAACCGCATCTTTTCTGCGCCAGCTACGCCGCACCTGCTCCAGGACCGGCAGCATTACCCCACCGACGAAATGATTGCCTACTACGCTGAAAAAGCCCGCGGCGGTACTGCCTGCGTCTGTGTGGCCGGCAACATCATCGACCTGATGCAGCCGGACGATCCGGGGCACTGCGACCTGAAAATCACCGACCCACTGGCCCGCCGCCACTGGGCCAAGCTGACAGAACAAATCCACTTTTACGGCGCCAAAGCCTCTCTGGAATTGCTGGCCTTCAATTTTCATGGTCTGAACAGCGAGGACAAAGTCACGCCCATCTCCATCAACGGCGAATACGGCATCATGCTGGACGAAGCCAATATGCGCCGCATCGCCAAGGATCATGCCGATGCCGCAGAGGCCGCACTGAACGCTGGTTTCGACTCCATTCTCATCCACGGCGGACACGGCCTGTTCCTGTTTCGGATGCTCTCCCCTATTTTCAACCGCCGCCGGGACGCCTACGGCGGTTCCCTGGAAAACCGCGCCCGCTTCCCCATCATGGTCCTGGATGCCATCCGCCAGCGAGTGGGGCGGAACCTGCTGATTGAATACCGCATCTCCGGCTCCGAACTGGCCCCCGCGGGCTATGAGGGCTGGGAAATCGAAGATACCATTTCATTCCTTAAGATGGTTCAGGACCGCATTGACATCGCCCATATCTCCGTGGGCAATATGTCTATTCGCGGCACCGAATATATTATGCACCCGTCCAACTTTTCACCCCCAGGCTGCAATGCCTATCTGGCCGAAGCGGTAAAAAAAGCCGACGTGGGCGTGCCGGTACTGACGCTGGGGGCGTTTCAGACGCCGGAACTGATTGAGCAAACCCTGGCCCAGGGGAAGGCGGACATCGTCTCCATCGCCCGCGGCACCATCGCAGACCCGCAGGCCCCCAACAAGGCGTTCTATGGCAAGGAGGATGAAATCATCCCCTGCATCAAGTGTTTTCACTGCCTGGACTATGGCCGGGCAGACCGGTTTGGCTGCTCCGTCAATCCCACTGTGGGTCGGGAACTGGAGCTGAAGCTGCTGCCTCCGGCCACCCAGGGCAGCAAAAAGCTGGTCATTGTCGGCGGCGGCCCGGCGGGCATGGCGGCGGCAATTCAGGCGGCCCGGTTGGGACATCGTGTCACTCTGTTTGAAAAAGCGCCGGTACTGGGCGGCAAGCTGGTATTCTCCCAATACGCGGATTTTAAATATGATCTGCACAAATTCCTCCAGTATCAAATTCACATGGTAGAAAAGCTGGGTGTCGATGTGAAGCTGGGCGTAGAGGCCACGCCGGAATTGATCGCCGCTCAACAGGCCGACGCCGTCTTTGCCGCCGTAGGCGCTGACGCTGTCGTCCCCTCCATCCCCGGCTTGGACTTGCCTCATGTCCGCAAAGCCGAAGATTGCTACGGCTGCCCCGACCAGCTTGGCCAGCGCGTTGTAGTCATCGGCGGCGGCGAAGTGGGCTGCGAGACGGCCCTGTATCTGGCCCGTCAGGGTAAGGACGTGGCCATTCTGGAGATGCAGCGGTATCTGGCCCCGGAGGCCATGAGCCTGCCCCGGGAAGCCCTGCTGGACCATGTATCGGAGGCCTGTGACTGCTACATTGGCTGTCGCTGCTCTGGTGTCACCGCCGGCGCTGTCACCTTTGTCAACTCCTACGGCGTGGAACAGCAGCTGGCTGCTGATTCCGTAGTTCTGTCCGCCGGCATGCGGCCCCGGACGGCTCTGGCAGAACAGTTCCGCAGCTACGCACCGGTGTTCCGGACCATCGGTGACTGTGTCACAGCGAAAAACGTCCGCACTGCCACTCGCAGCGCCTTTGACGCTGCCAGCAGCATCTGAATAAAAAACGGCTTATCCAGAATCTGTCCTTGATTATTTAGAACATTCGTTCTATAATAAAGGCAATGAGTTTGGTTATGGGAGGCCGCAAGAATGAGAAAAAAGGCATTCAAACAGCTCGAACAGTATATGCAGCACTGCATGCGGGACAGTGCCCACGACACAGAGCACGTCTATCGCGTGCTTTACACCGCGCTGGACATTGCCAGCACAGAACAGGGCGTCAATTACGACGTGCTCATCGCCGCCTGTCTTCTGCATGACATCGGCCGGCAGGCCCAGTTTGAAAATCCCGCCCTGTGTCATGCCCAGGTAGGCGGCGACATGGCATATGCGTTTCTTCTGAAAACCGGCTGGTCCACGGCGGAAGCAACGCATATCCGCGCCTGCATCCAAACACACCGGTTCCGCTCCAGCGATCCGCCCAGAACGCTGGAAGCGAAGATCCTGTTCGATGCCGACAAGCTGGACACGGCGGGCGCGATGGGTATTGCGCGCACCCTGCTGTACAACGGCCGGCAGGGCGAACCGCTCTATTCTCTGGCCCCGGACGGCAGCATTTCAGACGGCGCCAGCGACGGCTGCCCCTCTTTTTTCCGGGAGTACAAACACAAGCTGGAGGGTTTGTATGGCCGGTTTTACACCGCCCGGGGGATGGCGCTGGCCCGCAGCCGCCAGCAAGCAGCCATTGACTTCTATGACAATATGCTTGTCGAAGCGCAAAGCGCCCGTACCCGTGGCCTGTGCCAGCTGGAGCGCGTAATGGAATGACGCGCCATGTTTTTCACCGATTTTTGCCATCCCCCCAAAAAAACACTTGACATTTTGATTTAGCGTGCTAAAATAGATGCAAGTTCATAATTCAAACCTATGACGTGGAGATAACGTCAGGATACGACCTCACAGAGAGCCGGCGGCGCTGAAAAGCCGGCAGGAACACGGCCTGGCAAATGGACCACTGAGGGCGCGGTCAAAGGCGGACTTCCGCCGAGTATTCCGCGACGTGCGGGCATACGTCAGTTGCCGGGAATATGTTGGTATTCCGATAAGCGTGCGCATCGGCGCAAATCAAGGTGGCACCGCGGGTGTATTCTCCCGTCCTTGACAGTTTTGTCAGGGACGGGTTTTTTGTTTTGTCTGTAAGGAGGAAGCTGTTATGATCCATCCGACATTGGAAGAGGCCAGGACACTGGCCGCTGGGGGCCGGTACCGCACCATTCCCCTGTGTATGGAGATTTTCGCCGATGTGGCGACGCCCATTCAGGTTCTGAAGATCCTGAAAAACGTCAGCCACCACTGCTATATGCTCGAGAGCGCCGCGGACAGTGAAAAATGGGGCCGCTACACCTTTCTGGGCTACGACCCCACCATGGAGCTGACATGTTCCAACGGCATTTTGAAACTCACAGCCGGTACCACCATCACCCTCCAGACCGACGATCCCGGCAGCTATATCCGCCAGGTCATCGAAGACAACCGCGCTCCCCGGCTCGAGGGCTTTCCCACCTTCACCGGCGGACTGGTGGGATATTTCAGCTATGACTACCTCAAATATGCCGAGCCCACCCTGCGGCTGGACGCCGAGGATGTGGAAGGCTTCAAAGACGTGGATCTGATGCTGTTTGACAAAGTCATCTGCTTCGACAACTTCCGGCAGAAAATTCTGCTCATCGCCAACGCCCGTACTGACGAGCTGGACACCAGCTATAACCGGGCGGTCATGACACTGCGCCAGATGGCCGATCTGATTCTCCACGGCCAGCCCCAGCCGGACCGGCCGGGGCGGCGCACCTCCCCCATGCGGGCGCTGTTTGACAAGGACGCCTACTGCGCCATGGTGGAACAGGCCAAGGCACACATCCGGGAGGGCGACATCTTCCAGGTGGTGCTGTCCAACCGTCTGGAGGCTGATTACGAGGGCAGCCTGCTCAACGCCTACCGGGTTCTGCGAACCACCAATCCATCGCCGTACATGTTCTATTTCTCCAGCGACGATATGGAGCTGGCCGGCGCTTCCCCGGAAACTCTGGTCAAGCTGGAAGATGGCATTCTGCACACCTTTCCCCTGGCTGGCACCCGCCCCCGCGGCAAAACAGAGGCAGAGGATCAAGCCCTGGAAGAAGACCTGCTCCACGACCCCAAGGAACTGGCGGAACACAACATGCTGGTGGATCTTGGCCGGAACGACATCGGGAAAATCTCCGAATTCAACTCGGTGCAAGTGGAAAAATACCTGTCCATTGAACGCTTCTCCCATGTCATGCACATTGGCTCCACCGTGCGCGGCGTTCTGCGCCAGGATAAAACCGCCCTGGATGCCGTCAATGCCGTCCTGCCGGCGGGTACCCTCTCCGGCGCGCCAAAGCTGCGGGCCTGCCAGATCATCAACGACCTGGAAAACAATAAACGGGGCGTTTATGGCGGCGCCATCGGCTATCTGGACTTCACCGGAAATCTGGACACCTGCATCGCCATCCGCCTGGTGTTCCAGAAAAATGGCAAGGTGTTTATCCGCTCCGGTGCAGGCATTGTGGCCGACTCGGTACCGGAGAACGAATATCAGGAGTGTATCAACAAATCCCAGGCCGTGGTCACGGCTCTGGAACTGGCAGAACAGGAGGATTTTCTATGATCCTGCTCATTGACAATTACGACAGCTTTTCTTATAACCTCTATCAGCTGGTGGGCGCCATCACCCCGGAGATCACCGTCATTCGCAATGACGCCATGCCGCCGGAGGAAATGGAGGCCCTGCATCCCGACTGCCTGCTCCTGTCTCCCGGTCCGGGCCGCCCGGCAGACGCCGGATTCTGCATCGACGCCATCCGGTATTTTGCCGGAAAACGCCCCATTCTGGGCGTCTGCCTGGGCCACCAGGCCATCTGTGAAGCCTTTGGCGCCACAGTCTCTTATGCCAAAGCGCTGATGCACGGCAAACAGTCTCCGGCCACACTGGACACTTCCAGTCCCCTGTTCGCCGGTCTGCCGCAGAAAATTCCCGTGGCCCGCTATCACTCTCTGGCCGCTGTGGCGGACACCCTCCCCGACTGTTTACAATGCATCGCCCAAACTGATGACGGCGAGGTTATGGCGGTCCAGCACCGGGACTACCCCATCTATGGCCTGCAGTTCCATCCGGAGTCCATTCTGACACCGGACGGTCCGCAGATCCTCAAAAATTTTTTAGGAGGTATTTCTCATGATTCGTGAAGCGATTATCCAGTTAGCCAATAAACAGGACCTCTCCTACGAAACCGCCGTGGCCGTCATGGATGAAATTATGGACGGCAAGGCCAGCGACATTCAGATGTCCGCTTTCCTCACCGCCCTGGCTATGAAGGGCGAGACCATTGACGAAATTACCGCCTGCGCCGCCTCCATGCGGGCCCACTGCGTACGCCTGCTGCACAATCTGGACGCGCTGGAGATCGTGGGCACCGGCGGCGACGGGGCCAACTCCTTCAACATCTCCACCACCTCCTCCATGGTCATTGCCGCCGCAGGGATTCCAGTGGCCAAACACGGCAATCGGGCGGCCTCCTCCAAATGCGGCGCGGCAGACTGCCTGGAGGCCCTGGGCGTCAACATCACCCTGCCTCCTGAAAAAAGCGCCAAACTGCTGCAGGAGCTGCACATCTGTTTCCTGTTCGCCCAGAACTATCACATCTCCATGAAGTATGTGGCCCCGGTGCGCAAAGCCTTGGGCATTCGCACCGTGTTCAACATTCTCGGCCCGCTCTCCAACCCGACCGGCGCCAATCTGGAGCTGATGGGCGTCTATGAGGAGGCGCTGGTGGAGCCCCTGGCCCGCGTCATGGCTAACCTGGGCGTCAAACGGGGCCTGGTTGTTTACGGGCAGGACAAACTGGACGAAATCTCCATGTCCGCCCCCACCACCGTCTGCGAATTTTCCGGCAGCAGCTTCCGGACTTATGTCCTGCATCCCGAAGAGTTCGGCTATACCCCCTGTGATAAGGAGGCTCTGGTGGGCGGCACACCTGCGGAAAACGCCGCCATTACCCGCGCAATTCTCCAGGGCGTGGATCGCGGCCCCAAGCGGCAGGCCGTCTGTCTCAACGCCGGCGCGGCCATTTATCTGGGCGGCAAGGCGGACTCCATCGCCGAAGGCGTCAAGCTGGCGGAGTCCCTGCTGGACACCGGCGCGGCCCTAAACAAACTGGAGGCCTTTATTCAGGCCTCCAACGAATGAGGTGATCCAATGGCACGCAGTATTTTAGACACCATCGCTGCCCATGCCCGCCAGCGGGTGGCCGAGGACAAGGAATTTTTCTCTACCGATTATATGCGTTCCGCCGCTCTGGCTGTGGCCAAGACGCGCAATTCCGGCGGATTCCGCAGCGCCCTGGCGGGGCCGGCCATGGCCTTTATCTGCGAAGTGAAAAAGGCATCCCCCTCCAAGGGGGTTATTGACCCGGAATTTGACTACCTGCGCATTGCCGCGGACTATGCGGACGCCGGAGCAGACTGCATCTCCTGCCTGACGGAACCCAAGTGGTTCCAGGGCTCCGACAAAATTTTCATGGACATCCGCACCCACTGTAATCTGCCCATGCTGCGCAAGGATTTCACTGTGGATGCCTATCAGATCTATGAAGCGGCAGTCCTGGGAGCCAACGCAGTGCTGCTGATCTGCGCTCTGCTGGACACCAAAACCTTGGAAACCTACCTGGGTATCTGCCAGGAGCTGGGTATGGACGCGCTGGTAGAGGCTCACACGCCAGAAGAAATTGACAGTGCCCTGGCCGCCGGCGCGAAGATCATTGGCGTCAACAACCGCAATTTGCACGATTTCTCCGTAGACTTCACCAACGCCGCGCGTCTCCGGGACCGCATTCCGGCGGATACCCTGTATGTGGCCGAGAGCGGCGTCACCGGCCCCGCCGACATCAAAGCCCTGCGGCAGATCGGTGCGGACGCAGTGCTCATGGGTGAAGTGCTCATGCGGGCCAAAGACAAAAAAGCGCTGCTGGCGCAGCTGCGCGAGGCCGCAAAATGACAAAAATCAAAATCTGCGGTCTGTTCCAGCTCCGGGACATCGCAGCCGTCAACGCAGCCAGGCCGGACTACTGCGGGTTTGTCCTCAACTTTCCCAAAAGCCACCGCTGTGTCACCCCCGCCCAGGTCCGCACCCTGACGGCAAGTCTGGATCCGGCCATCACGCCGGTGGGCGTCTTCGTGGATCAGCCTGTGGAGACCGTAGCGGCTCTGCAAAACGCAGGAACCATCTCCGTCGCCCAGCTCCACGGCCATGAAGACGAAGCCTATATCGCCGCTCTCCGCGCCCGGACCTGCGGCAAGCCAGTCTGGAAGGCCTTCCGCATCCGGTCTGAAGCCGACCTGGCAGCAGCCGGCAGCTCCAGCGCCGATCTGGTGGTCCTGGACAATGGCTATGGCACTGGGCGCGCCTTTGACTGGTCTCTGGCAGGCGGCGTCACGCGCCCCTTCCTCCTGGCCGGCGGCCTGACGCCGGAGAACATTCCGGAAGCGATCCGGCAGCTCCACCCGTTCGGCCTGGACATTTCCAGCGGTGTAGAAACAGCAAAGCAAAAGGACCCGGCAAAAATTCTGGCAGCTGTCCAGGCTGCCAGAGCCGAATAGGCTACACAGAGCAGAAGGTATCCACTGGCCTTTTCCCTGAAAAGCGTTGTCTCCCAGGGATAGGGCCGGGCAAACGATCGCCATCATCGACTGCTTTGAGCCGCAGATGAACGACACCGTCGGTCTGACTGATTTGTCTGGTATGGGGCTGACTGAGCTGCAAATTCTGCCGCACTACAGCAGATTCCTGACAAAATACCCCCATTTCGAGCAAATCGTTGCAGAATACGAATCCCGGTGCCATTGCCAATTACACAAACTCAACGACGGCCAGGGCATTTTCCAAACCGAAACCGAAATCTGGGCCGTCTGACTACCATATAAGGAGGAATTCCCATGTCCAAGGGACGATTTGGCATCCACGGCGGGCAATACATTCCCGAGACCCTGATGAATGCCGTCATGGAACTGGAAGAAGCCTATCACCACTTCAAAGAGGATCCGGCGTTCAACCGGGAACTGACCGAGCTGTTCCACAACTACGCAGGCCGCCCCTCCCGGCTGTACTTTGCACAGCGCATGACCGAGGACCTTGGCGGCGCAAAGATCTATCTCAAGCGGGAGGACCTGAACCACACCGGCGCACACAAGGTCAACAACGCCCTGGGCCAGTGCCTGCTGGCGAAGAAAATGGGCAAGACCCGGGTCATCGCCGAAACCGGCGCCGGCCAGCACGGCGTGGCCACCGCCACTGCCGCCGCCCTCATGGGCATGGAATGCGAGGTCTTCATGGGCCGGGAGGACACGGAACGGCAGGCCCTGAACGTCTACAAAATGCGCCTGCTGGGCGCGCAGGTCCACCCCGTGGACACCGGCACCGCCACCCTGAAGGACGCAGTCTCTGAAACCTTCCGGGAGTGGACCAGCCGCATCGCCGATACCCACTATGTGCTCGGCTCCGTCATGGGGCCGCACCCCTTCCCCACCATTGTGCGGGACTTCCAGGCCGTCATTTCCAGGGAGATCAAAGCGCAGCTGCAAGCCCTGGAGGGCCGGCTGCCGGATGTGGTGCTGGCCTGCGTGGGCGGCGGCTCCAACGCCATCGGTGCGTTCTATCACTTTCTGGACGATCCGTCCGTCCGGCTCATTGGCTGCGAAGCGGCGGGCCGCGGTGTGGACACCTTTGAAACGGCAGCCACCATTGCCACGGGCCGTCTGGGCATCTTCCATGGGATGAAGAGCTACTTCTGTCAGGACGAATACGGCCAGATCGCCCCGGTTTACTCCATCTCTGCCGGTCTGGACTACCCCGGCATTGGTCCGGAGCACGCCATGCTCCACGACACCGGCCGGGCCGAATATGTGCCCGTCACCGATGAAGAAGCGGTCTGCGCCTTTGAGTACATGAGCCGCACCGAGGGCATCATTCCCGCCATCGAGTCGGCCCATGCCGTGGCCCACGCCATGAAGCTGGCCCCGACCCTGTCCCCCGAGCAGATCCTGGTCATCAACATCTCCGGCCGCGGCGACAAGGACTGCGCCGCCATCGCCCGCTACAGAGGGGAGGATCTCCATGATTAAAATTTCCGACGCCTTCCAAAACGGCAAGGCATTTATTCCGTTTCTCACCTGCGGCGATCCCGATTTGGAGACCACCGAACAGCTGATCTACGCCGCCGCAGAAAACGGGGCAGACCTGATTGAACTTGGCATTCCCTTTTCTGATCCCACCGCCGAGGGGCCGGTGATCCAGGCAGCCAACCTGCGCGCCCTCACCGGCGGCGTCACCACCGACAAGATTTTTGATCTGGTGCGCAAGGTGCGGCAGACCGTCTCTGTCCCCCTGGTGTTCATGACTTACGCCAACGTGGTCTTCTCTTACGGCACACAGCGGTTTCTGGCTGCCGCCGCCGAAGCCGGTGTCCAGGGAATCATCCTGCCGGACGTGCCGTTTGAGGAGAAGGAGGAGTTTGCGCCCCAGTGCCGCACGCATGGGCTGGAGCTGATCAGCATGATCGCCCCCACCTCCCAGCAGCGCATTCAGGCCATTGCCCAGCAGGCCGAAGGCTTTGTCTACTGTGTCTCGTCCCTGGGCGTCACCGGTGTACGCGCCAACATCACCACCGACGTGGGCGCCATGGTGTCCTTGGTGAAGCAGGCCAATCCGGCCATTCCCTGTGCTGTGGGGTTCGGCATTTCCACACCGGAACAGGCCAAAGCCATGGCGGCTGTCAGCGACGGAGCCATTGTCGGCTCGGCCATCGTCAAACTGGTCGCCCAATACGGCCGCGATGCGGCCGGTCCGGTGGGCAGCTACGTGCGGCAGATGAAGGCCGCGCTGCGCTCCATGGAAGTCTAAAAATATCTGGCGGCCTGCGTGGACCGCACGCAAGCCGCCAAA
>CBCPMX010000056.1:0-12086 GCA_965120355.1 uncultured Oscillospiraceae bacterium | reverse complement strand
GTACATGCCGGCGGGGCCGCCGCCGATAATGGCCACCTTCTGCCGGTCATACTCTTTGGGAATCAGCATGTCCAGATAGGTCTCCCGACCGGCGATGGGGTTGACGGAGCAGGAATAGTAGTGGGTGTCCTTGAATTCATCCAGGCAGTGGAAGCATTTGATGCAGGGGACGATGTCATCCTGGCAGCCCTTCTTTGCCTTTTTCACCGTGTAGGGATCGGCGATGAGGCCGCGGGCCATGGCAATGAGATCCGCCTTGCCGTCGGACAGGGCCTGGTCAATGAACGCCGGGTCCTGCATGGCCCCCAGGCCCAGAACGGGGATGTGAATGTCGGGGCACGCCTTGACAGCGGCAGCCAAATGCAGGTTGCAGCCCTCCGGCAGGAAGCCGGTGGGATGGGTGATGGCCCGCAGCCGCGGCTCCCGCACCACACCGGCGGAGATGTGGGCGATGTCAATGCGATCCTGGATCAATTTCAGAAACGCGATGCAGTCCTCGATTTCAAAGCCGCCTTCCACGCACTCCGAGCCGGAGATGCGGTATTCGATCAGCAGATCCCGGCCCACCCGCTGGCGAATGCGGTCCAGGACCATCAGCGGGAAGCGGGCCTTGTTCTCCATGCTGCCGCCAAATTCGTCGGTGCGGTGATTGGAGCGGGGCGACACAAACTCCTGCAGCAGCGTCCCGTGGCCGCCGTGGATCAGCAGAATGTCAAAGCCGCATTTCTTTACCCCCTCGGCCAGATCGGCATAGCGGTCGGCCAGCTTGTCCATCTCTTCGTAAGGCATCTGGTGGAAATGCAGGCCGTCTCCGCGGACAAAGTCGGAGCAGCCGTAGATGATCCCCTGCTTGGCCTCCTCGGTGTACTCGCCCTCGGAGCCGAAGTGGATCAGCTCATAGGAGCATTTGGCGTCATAGAAATGAAGATTGTCGGTGAAGTGCCGGAAGTTCCGCCAGCCCCGGGGATCGGAGATGTCGAATTCCGTGTGGATGGGGTTGCGGCCGGTCATAAAGACCTTCTGGCCGCCGCACTGGACGCAGGCCACACCGCCGCGGGCTTTCTCCAGGTAGTTTTTGATGTAACTTTCCTCGGGGTAGTAGGCTTCGTTGTTCTGGATCATGTGGCCGGTGGACGGCGCAGAAAAAATGCGGTTCTTGAATGTCACGCCGCCGATGGTGATGGGTTGAAAGATGTTGGGATACAATTGGTTCATAATGCGGACTCCTTTCATGTGGTGGGTTCGATGGCTTTCTAAAGTCCATCCTACTACGGCGGCGGGAAAAAGGACAATACCGATTTCTGATTGCACTCATTAAAAGATTCTATGGATGGCGCTGCGCGTAAAGCGCGGGGCTGCGGAGGCGGTCAAAACGCGCTTGGTAAACAAAAAACGGATTGTTCGCCCTTCGGTTTTACCGGATCTGAAAGAGCATCTTGACAATTCATACAGAATATGCTACCCTAACTGTACTAGTTCGCATAATACAGTTTAAGCAGAAAGCGGGGGATACCCATGCTGCATATCAACTATCGGGACAGCCGCCCGATCTATGAGCAGATCAAGGACGGCCTGCGCAAGCTGATTCTGTCCGGCACCATTGCGCCGGGAGAAAAGCTGCCCTCGGTGCGGGAACTGGCCGGGCAGATGGCCATCAACCCCAACACCATCCAGCGGGCCTATCGAGAGCTGGAAAAGGAGGGCTACATCGACACTGTGGCAGGCAAAGGCGCCTTTGCCGCCGTCGGCACGGACGCCGGGAAACACCGCCGGGAGGAGCTGTTTCAGAGCCTGGAGGAGACGGTGAAGGAACTGCTGCTGGTGGGCGCGACCCGAGACGAGATTGCCGAGGCGGTCCGCCAAGGCGGGAAAGGAGAGGAAACCAAATGATTTGCGCAGTGGACGTATATAAATCTTTCGATGGCGTCGCCGCTCTTTCCGGCGCCACGTTGACGGTGGAGCGGGGGGCCATCTACGGCCTGGTCGGCCCCAACGGGGCAGGAAAATCGACGCTGCTGCGGCACCTGACCGGCATCTACCGGCAGGACAGCGGACAGATCACCATCGACGGCCAGCCCGTCTGGGAAAATCCCGCCGTCAAATGCCGCATCGCCTATATTCCGGACGACCTGTTCTACTTTTTGCAGGCCGACCTTCGGAGTATGGCCAAGTATTATAAGGGCTTTTATCCCCAATTCGATATGGACCGGTTCCGCCGGCTCCAGGAAGCGTTTCCCAAGATCAATCCCAAAACCACCCTGCGCAGCATGTCCAAAGGCATGCAGAAGCAGGCGGCCTTCTGGCTTGCCCTGTGCTGCCGGTCGGACGTGGTCATTCTGGACGAGCCGGTGGACGGGCTGGATCCGGTGATGCGCCGGCAGATCTGGAGTCTGCTCATGGGCGACGTGGCCGAATATGGCACCACGGTGCTGGTATCTTCTCACAATCTGCGGGAGCTGGAGGATGTCTGCGACCATGTGGGCATGATGCACGGCGGCAAGATCCTGCTGGAACGGAGCCTGTCAGAGCTGCAGGGCAATACGGTCAAACTGCAGATTGTCTTTGACGGCGAGATGCCGCCGCTGCCGAAGGATCTGGAACTGCTGCATCAGTCCGGTATGGGCCGCCTGTGGACGCTGATCCTGCGGGGCAGTACGGAAGACGTCCTGAACCGCTTTGCCGCCCTGTCGCCGGTCTATATGGAGGCCCTGCCTCTGAGCTTGGAGGAGATCTTCATCTATGAGTTGGGAGGTGCCGACTATGGCGTTCATGAAATCCTGCTTTAACGGAACCTTGTACCGGAAGAATCTGAAGCGGTACTGGCCGCTGATGGCGGTGTTCACCGTGATCTGGGGCATTTACTACGGCCTCGGGCTGGCTTCGCAGCTCAGCGCCCAGTATCTCGACCTCAGCAATGGCATCCTGCGCACAGGGATCACTGCGGAGAAAATGCCGTATTACGCATGCCTGTATCTGCTGGAAAGGGCGGAGACCTATCTGTCGGTGCTGCTCATGCTGGCCATGGGCACGGTGACGGCCTGGGCTGTGTTCAGCTATCTGTTTTCGGCGAAAAGCGCTTCTGCCTATCATGCCCTGCCCATTCAGCGGGAGGGCCTGTTTCTCACTGCGGTTCTGTCCGGCTTGACGATTCTTGCCGTTCCCACGGCGCTGAACCTGCTGGGCATTCTTGCCGTTGAAGCGGCCTTCGGCGCGCTGGAGTCCACTGGCGTCCTAACCGTGGCGGCGGTGCTGTGCGGCGGGCAGCTGATTTTTTTCGCCATTGCTGTCCTCTTTGCCATCCTTGCGGGCAGCGCGCCGGGGATGCTGCTGCTGACAGCGGTATTTAACTTCCTGTCGGTATTTCTGGAAGCCATGGCCGGCACAGCGGCCACGTGGTTCCTGTACGGCATCAGCTACACCGGCGCCAGCAGCGTGGCGGCCTGGCTTTCGCCGGCCTGGAATATCGTGAGCAACGTCTGCACTACCTATGAGGGCGCAAGCGCAACAAATGTGGCCGGCCTTGAAAACCTCTGGTATTACGGCGTCTACGCCATTGCCGCCGTGGTGCTGCTGGGGCTGGCCCTGCTGATCTACCGCCGGCGGCCCGTGGAGAGCGCGGGGAACCTGCTGGCGTTTCCAAAGCTGCGGCCCATTTTCACCGTGGGCGTGGGCGTGTGCCTGGCGCTGCTGATGACGGCGGTGATTCAGGAGCTCTATATGCAGTCCGTGTCCCTGGGAATCATCCTGGCGCTGCTGGTGGCCTGGGCCTTTGTGGGCTGGTTTGCGGCCCTGATGGTGGTTCACAGGAGCTTCCGGGTATTTCGGAAAAAAACCGTGCTGGGCTGGGCGGCCCTGTCGGTGGTGCTGTGCGTGGCCGTGGGCTGCTGCTATGCCGACGTGCTGGGCCTGGAGGACTATGTGCCGGCGGTTTCGGAGATCGAATCTGCCCAGGTTTGGGTGAACGGTGTGGAGGAAACGGATCCGGCGGCGGTGACGGCGCTGCACCAGCTGATCCTCCGAAACAAGGACGCCATGGAAAGCCGTGAGGACGGTGACTGCTATTACAGCGTTTCCTTCGCCTATGTGGTCAACGGCCGGGAAGTCCAACGCACCTACAACCTCTACGTTATGCGGGAGCTGGTGCAGACGCCGGGCACCGTGGAGGCAGGACTGCTGGACTACTTCTCCGACCCGGCGCGGATGGAGCAGGAGCTGTTCGGCGGCCTGAATGTAGACGAGCCGCTGTATGGCTCGGTATACTATGACCAGTCGCTGTATGCCAGCGGGACGGACGAGGAGATCGGGTATGTCTATGGTGACGCGGACCTGACGCCGGACGAATGCCAGACCTTGCTGGAGGCCATCCGCGCCGACCTGGCGGAGGGACACAGCTGGGAGACGGACAGCCTGCTGGGCAACGAGAGCAGCGGCTACCAGCTGGAATTTGTGTTCCGGGGACAGAGCGGCAGCGCCTCCGCCCAGACAGCGCTGATCGAAGACGCCGCCGGGTCTGCCGCCGTTTCGGAACATGTCTACCTCCTTGTCGGCGCTTCCATGACCCACACCCTCCAGGCGCTGGAGGAGCTGGGGATCTCGGAGCGGCTGAATCTGGATACGGAGTACTATGAAGATTTGGTCTTGGCCTGACGGCGGCCGGCGCCACAAGGAAAGTTTTCACAGCCCCGGGACGCATCCGCGTTCCGGGGCTTCCAATTTGCAAAAAATGCTGAATTTTAACAAACGGGCGGCGGAGGAAGCGCCGTTCACAAAAACTTTTCGAACATCTTACACAATGTGAACAGGAATTTTGGGCACACTGTGCTATGATAATATGGTATAATCAATCATTACAGTTTGAAAGAGAAAAGGAGCAGGCAAGTATGTACAGTGTCATCGATATCGGCTCCAATACCATCCGGCTGGTGATCTACCGGGTAGAGCATGGCCGGTTGTGGCCGATTCTCAACAACAAGCGCGCCGCGGGTCTGGCCGGCTATGTCAACGAACAGGACTGCCTCAGCCGCGAGGGTGTGGAAAAGCTGGTGGGCATTCTGCTGGAATTTCGGGAAATTTTGAATATGCTGCCGGACTGCCGTAATTATCCGTTTGCCACGGCGTCGCTGCGCAATGTGAAAAATTCCGCTGCAGTTCTGGAAGAGGTGGAGGCCCGCTGCGGCATGAAGGTCCGGCTGCTGTCCGGCCAGGAGGAAGCCATGCTGGACTATCGCGGCGCAGTCCGTGCCATGGAGCACGCCAGCGGCATTCTGACCGATGTGGGCGGCGGCAGTACGGAACTGGTGTTTTTTCGAGATGGGGCCGTCCAGGCGGCAGGCTCATTGCCGTTGGGGTCCTTGAACCTGTTCCGCCGCTTCTGCGGGGAGCTGTTCCCCACGGAAAAGGAACTGAGCGCCATGGAGAAGGCTGTGGAGGCGGCCCTGGATGGGGCCATCCGGCGTCCGGAGGGCGCCGTGACCCAGCGGTTATGCGCTGTGGGCGGCTCCGCGCGGGCGGTGCTGGCCCTGTACCGCCACGCCAGCGGCAGTCCAGAGTCCGTGCGGGAGTACCCTGCCGCCTATCTGGAAGAACTGCTGTCCCAAGGCTTGAAAAAACCAAAGAAGCTGCTGCACCGGGTGCTGAAGCTGGCGCCGGACCGGGTTCACACCCTGCTGCCGGGGGCGCTGATTTTGCGCACTGTGGTCCGCACCTACGCAGCGCAGTATGTCCTGACCAGCGCCTGCGGCGTCCGGGAGGGCTATCTTGAATCCATGTTGGAGGCAGAGGAACATGAACTTTCTGCAAAATCGTGAACTTTCCTGGCTGCGGTTTGACCAGCGCGTCCTGGAGGAGGCCACCGACGAGACGGTGCCGCTGCTGGAGCGGCTGAAATTTGTGTCCATTTTTACCAGCAATCTGGACGAATTTTTTATGATTCGGGTGGGCAGCCTGTTTGATTTGCGGACAGCTGGCAGCCACCACCGCGACAGCCGTTCCGGCATGACGCCAGGGGAGCAGTTAGACGCCATCTATGCTGCCGTCCGTCCGCTGTATGCGCAGCGGGAGACGATTTGCGCCGGCCTGGAGACGCAGCTGCGCGCCCACGGCGTCAGCCGGCTGACCTATGACATGCTGACGCCGGCGGAACACAAATTCGTCCGTCAGTATTTTAAAAAGGATGCGGCGCCGGTGCTCTCGCCCCAGATTGTGGATACCCACCATCCGTTTCCCCATTTGAAGAACAACGCCCTGCACGTGGGGGCCTGGGTCCGGCACAAGGGACGGGAAGTCTTCGCTGTGGTGCCGCTGCCGGAGGCGCTGCCGCCGGTGCTGTTCCTGCCGGGGGATGAACTGCGGTATATCCACATGGAACATGTGATTCTGGCGTATCTGGGCCAACTGTTTCCCAACTATACCATTCTGGAAAAGACGGTGTTCCGCGTGACCCGCAATGCGGATATCAATGCCGATGACGAAGCCTTTGAAGTGGAAGGAGAGGACTTCCGCAAGCAGGTGAAAAAGGCGCTGCGGCAGCGGCGGCGCATGGCCCCGGTGCGGCTGGAGCTGTCGGATCCGCTCTCTGCCCGATTCCTGAGCTATCTGCTGGAGCGGCTGGATATCCGCCAGCACCAGGTGTACACGACCAGTGCGCCGCTGAGCCTGGAATACGCCTTCTCCCTGGCGGCGCGGATGCCGGCGGAAAAGCGGGCAGCCCTCAGTTATCCGCCGCATACGCCCTGTGCGCCGGCAGACATCCGGCCGGGCAGTATGATTCGGCAGATTCAGAAGCGGGACCGGCTGCTGTCCTATCCATATGAGTCCATGGGCCCCTTTGTATCGCTGCTTCAGGAGGCGGCCGCAGACCCGGCGGTGGTATCCATTAAAATGACCATTTACCGCCTGGCCAGCAAGGCGAAGTTGGTGGAGGCTCTGTGCGCCGCCGCGGAAAACGGCAAGGATGTGACGGTCCTCATTGAGCTGCGGGCACGGTTTGATGAGCAAAACAATATTGATTGGTCTGAACGGCTGGAGGACGCCGGGTGCACGGTTCTGTACGGCTTTGAACAGTATAAAGTTCACGCCAAGGTGTGCCTGATCACGCGTCGGGAGCGAGGCGAGATTCAGTACATTACCCATGTGGGCACCGGCAATTACAACGAAAAGACCGCCGCCCAGTATACCGACTTGTCCCTTATGACCGCCGACCGGCGCATTGGCCGGGATGCCGACGACTTTTTCAAAAACATGGCCATTGGCAACCTGGAGGGACGCTATGAGCTGCTGCTGGCCGCTCCGGCCACCCTGAAACCGGCCATTCTCCGGCTCATGGATCAGCAGATCGCCCTGGGATCCCAGGGCCGCATTTTGCTGAAAGTCAACTCCATCACCGACATTGATGTGATTGAAAAGCTGAAGGAAGCGTCCTGTGCCGGCGTGACCGTGGATTTGATTGTCCGGGGAATTTGCTGCATTCTGCCGGGGGTGCCAGAGCGGACGGAGCATGTGCGGGTGGTCAGCATTGTGGGCCGGTTTTTGGAACACTCCCGGATTTACGTCTTTGGCAGCGGCGAGGCGGAGCGGGTGTACATTTCTTCTGCCGACTTTATGACCCGGAATACCCAGCGGCGGGTGGAGGTGGCGGTCCCGATTCTGGATGCCGGTGTGCGGCAGAAAATTCACCATATTCTGGACCTGTGCCTGGCGGATAACACCAAGGCGCGCCTGATGCAGCCGGACGGCAGCTATGTCCGGCCGCCGGTGGAAGGGCCGCGGGTATGCTGCCAGGAGCGGCTGCTGGCCGAGGCCAAGACGGCGGCGCCGGCTGTCAAGCCAGAGCGCGCGCTGGGGCGGCTCAGAGGCTGGATTCAGGGAAAGCGGAAGCATGGATAGAGAAAGGGAGCGCGGGAAAATACGCCGCTCCATGGACGCATCATTGTACCGCGTTTTCGCTGCTTCCGGTCTGCAAACAGAAACACATACGACCAAAAGACGCAACAGCAATATAAAACTGCCTCCGGGCGGCGCAGAACTCCTGCGCCGCCCGTTTTTTGCGCACGGAGGAGCCTTTTGTCGGGCCACGCCGGAGAGCAGATCTTGTGGTCGAAATCAAAAGAAAAACAAAATATTGAATATTTAGCATAAAACGGCAATTTTCGCAGAAAAACGTGATACAATAGAACACGAAAGCGCCGCACGGGGAGCGGCGCAAGGAGAGGGGGTCACAATGAAGGGGAAAACGTGTTATGAGTCGGGCCGCGTCCTGTTTGTGCCGCCGGAGGCGATCCGGCCCAACCCATCGCAGCCACGGCGTGTGTTTGACCAGACGGGTCTGCAGGAACTGGCCGCCAGCATCGTCCAGTATGGGGTCCTGCAGCCCCTGACGGTCCGCCGGCGGGACGGCGGCTTTGAACTGGTGGCGGGAGAGCGCCGCCTGCGGGCTGCCCGAATGGCGGGACTTGGAGAGGTCCCGTGCATCCTGCTGGGAGTGGACGAAGCCGAAAGCGGTATGATTGCCATGGTGGAAAATCTCCAGCGCCGGGATTTGGATTTCATTGAGGAGGCCCAGGGCCTGGCGCGGCTGATGCGTCTGTACGATTTGAGCCAGGAGCAGGCTGCCGCCAAGGTGGGGAAAAGTCAGTCCGCTGTGGCCAACAAACTGCGGATCCTGCGGCTGAGCCCGCAGGTGCTGCAAGCCCTGCGGGTCAACAACCTGTCTGAGCGGCACGCCCGGGCGCTGCTGCGCCTGAACAGTGAGGCCGAACAGCTGGCCGTGGTGGAGGAGGTGGTACGCCGCCAGTTGAATGTGGCGAAAACGGAACAGTACATTGAGGCCCTGCTGGCGAAAAAGAACGCGCCAAAGCAGGGCCTGCGGAAATTCCTGGTGCGGGATGTGCGGCTGTTTCTCAACAGCCTGAACCGCAACCTGGAAATTATCAAAAATGCGGGTATTGCTGCTGACTGCGGAAAGGAGGAAACTGACGACGAGATCGTCCTGACCATTCGCATTCCAAAGCAGGCAGGGTGACCACACATACAAAACCGGAGCGCCGCGAAGAGGGATGGTGGGGCGGCAGTGGGGGTTTCTGTGGGGACGTTCTCGCATTGCTGGCTGCACATCCGCGCAGCTGCCGGCATAGGATGGGTCGTGACAGATGTCACAGACCAAATGGGGAGGGTCCAAATATGTGTTGTAACGATTCCTGTAGTGCGTGCAGCAGCTGCAACCGGCTGCTTGTGCCGGAATTCATCGCCACATGCACCTGCGACCGGTGCAATCTGCTGTCCGACAGCAGCTCCAATGGCTGCGGCTGCAGCTGTGGCTGCAATAGGTGCAGCGGCTGTAACGGTTGTTCCGCCTGCAATGGCTGCTGCAACTGCAGCTGCAGCTGAGCGCAGCGGCGTCCCGGACATCCGGCGTGTGCGCAATGGGAGGTCCCGGACCTCCCATACATCGGCCCTCCCCAATTCTGAATTCGTTACAGGACCCAACAGCCCCAAACCGGGCAAGGCCCGCCGCAAAAGCGGCGGGCCTTGCTGCAATTGATCAGCGAAGGGCAGGCAGTGTCAGAACCTGGCCCGGGAAGATCAGATTGGGGTCGCGGATAATGGTTCGGTTGGCGTCATAGATGATCACCCACTTTGCGCCGTCGCCATAGTTGACGCGGGCAATGGTCCACAGATTGTCGCCATAGCGAACCGTGTAGGTGTTCTCGTCCACGGCCTGGATTATCGGTACGGAAGGTGCGGTCTCCTCCGCAGGGGCGGTTTCTTCTGCCGGGGCCTGCTCGACGGGGGCTTCGCCTTCAGGCATACCGCCCTCGGGCATACCACCCTCCGGCATACCACCCTCGGGCGGCATATCGCCGCCGGGGCCACCGGGGCCGCCCATCATGCCGCCCTGCTGCGCGGCTTCCTTGACGGTAACAGTGACGGTGTTTTCCGCCGCCGTCAGGTTTTCCAGCACATAGGTGCCATCGCCGTTGTCGGTGAGGGCCGCCGGATCGGAGCAGGTGATGGAGACAATCTCATAGCCGTCTTTGGCGTTCGCTTCAAAGGTGATGTAGGTGAAAGCCTGATAGTCGAAGGCCACTGCGGAAGCGGCGGGGTTGCCTTCCTCATCCACCGCCAGGAAGGTAACGGCATGCAGGCCGCTGTAGTCCTGGGTGGTGGCCAGGGTATCGCTGTTGGTGTCCACTACGGGAGCGGCTTCGACGATATAAGTGACATTGCCATTTTCGTAGGTGCCGTCGGCGTAGGTCTCGCCGCCCACGGTCAGGGACTGGGCGTAGACAGTGGTGGCAGTCTCAGAGACAATGGCGTCCAGCGTATCTACCGTGACGTCAGCCAGATAGTTGGCCTCGCCAACCACATTCCAGACAGAGCCATTGGTCAGCGTCAGGCGAATGGGGTTGTTGACTACGGGGTTGGCCACGTTGTACAGAGCGCCAATTTTCAGATAGTCGCCGTTGGTGCCGGTCTCTGGATCCAGATAATTGGGGCTGGTGCAGGCGGTCAGCACGGTGCCGTTCTCCAGCCGGTTGCCCTCGTCATCGGTGTGATAGGCGTAGGAGGAGGAAATCTGGCCGGTGACGGTGGCGTTGTCCAGGGTCACGTTGAGAGCCTGGGTGTAGTTGTAGATGTTGTTCCAGATGTTGCCGGTGTATGTGCCATTCTTCAGGGTAGCGTTGGAGTCGTCAATGTCGCCCCGGGAGGTGGCGCGGGTGGCGGTGTCGCCGGTGTCATTGATGGTGTAAGTGGTGACGCCGGGGTTGCCCGCGTCGTCAGACTCCACCAGCTCGATCAGCGTGCCGCCCCAGGGGTTTGCGTCGCCCAGGGTGACGTCCGCGTTGTCGATCTCCACATTGGTGTAGCCCTTGTTGGCGGCGCCGGATTTGATCTGAACCAGAGTGTCCTCAGCGTACACGGTGGAGTCCTTCACGGACAGGGTGCCGCCGGCATTCTGCTGGGTCATAAAGGCGATGCGGCCAGAGTGCAGATCCGAGTTGGTGTAGAAGGCACTGGAGGTGCTGGAGGCCATAATCTGCACATAGTCGGGAGAGTAGAACTGAACGTTTTCAAACAGATCCCAGACGCCGGCATCGGCATAGGCCACATAGCCGGAACCGGCCATGGTGAAGCCATAGGTGACGCCGTTCACTTCTTTGGTCAGGGTGTAGTCCTTGCCCTCCTGGGCCACTTCCACGCTGCCGATGCCGCCCAAAGTATTGCGGGCAGTCAGGGCGTACTCACCGGTGGTGCTGTGCCCCTGGCCGGAGTCGGTGGAAAGTGCGCCCCAGCCGGAGGAGACAACAATGGAGTCTTCATACACGGCGGTGGCGGAGCCCAGAACGTTGGTGGCGCGGACAACGCCTTCCATACCTAGGGCGAAAGGCGTCCGCTTCATCATGCGGACCACCAGGGCATCATATTCCTCCTGGGTGTCCTGGGACTCGTTGGCGGTAATGACGGAATTGGTCACATGCAGATCAGCGTCGCCGCCGGCCCAGATGGCAGTGCGGATGACGCCGGCCGTGTCAATACGGGCGTTGTTGATGGTCAGGGTGGCGCTGCTGTCGGCCATGACGCCGGCGCCCCAGCCGCTGAAGTCGTCGCCGCCGTCACCCACCATGGTCATGGTCAGACCGTCGATGGCATAGGAGGCGCTGCCCGTCACATAGATGCCGTTGAAGAATGCACCGTTGGAGCGGACCACCAGATCGGCGGCAGAGACGCCGTCATAGGTGCCGGAAACCGCGTCGGTGACAGAGGCGGCGGCGTTAAGGCCGCTGTCGTCAATCAGCAGAGCCTGACGGAAGTAGTACTCAGCCTGGGCAGAGGTAGGATCCCACGGCGGGGAACCGGAGCCGGAGTTCAGTACTGGCGTGGACGTGAAAGAAAATGCGCCGGAATAGGTGGCTCCGGCCTCGATCTCTTCTTGGACGCCGGCCACTACCAGGGTCAGGACTTCGCCTTCGCCGGCGGTCACGGTCTTGGTTTCACCGTCTTCGGTATATGTGACGGCGGTGACATGGGTGGCGGCGCTGGTAGAAGTGGTGGTGTCGGTGGTGACCTCCACGATTACAAGCTCCGGG
>CBCPMX010000055.1:0-10130 GCA_965120355.1 uncultured Oscillospiraceae bacterium | reverse complement strand
GATCGGTATTTGGCATAATTGTTTACGTTGTTCAAACAAAAACAAAAATGATGGAATGTTAGGAGGAAATCATGAAGTACTACAGACGATGGATCAGCAGTTTGCTGGCGCTGAGTTTGCTGTTCGCGCTTCTTGCGGCATGCGGCGGCAGTACGGACGCTCAGACAAGCGGCTCGGCGGAGCCATCTCAAGAATCAGAAATGGTGGAACAAACGGAGACGGCGGTCGAAGAAGACAGCGTGACGCCGGAACCCGAAACTGCACCTGCCCAGACACAGACAGCGGAGGAAACGGCTGAAGCTCCACAGGACACGGACCCTGCGGAGGAAACCCGCTACAACGACACGGTCATCACCTATCCGCTGTCGGAGGAGCCGGTGACATTGAGCATCTTCTGCACCAAGCCCGGCGGCCCGCCAATTGTACGGGACTCCTGGGCTGAATTGGAGATCTTCCAGAATGCAGAGGAATATCTGGGTGTAAGCATTGACTGGCGAGAGGCGGATATGATGGTATATGACACCCAGTTCAACCTGATGTGCGCCTCCGGCGACTGGGCGGATATCATTGCCGGCGTGGTGCAGAACTATTCCACCGGCGCCACTGGCGCGTATGACGATGGAATTATTCTGGATATCGCGGACCTGGTCTACGACAATATGCCAAATTACTGGAACTATGTACATACAGACAGTGAAGTCGAAAAGTATGTGATGACTGAAGAAGGTCTGGAACTGGCTGTTTATGTGGTCAACGACCAACCCCTGACAGAGCGCGGCCTCTTGATTCGCAGCGACTGGCTGGACGCGCTGGGACTTGCGGTGCCGGAGACTTTCGAGGAACTGGAGGAAACGCTGATTGCATTTAAAAATGAATACAACTGCACAGATGTGTTCTCTGTGGACAACGGCGTTGGCATCCCTAGTCTCACTTCCGGCTATGATATTGCATACTTCGAGGATGATCTGGCGCTGTATGTGGACGACAACGGGCAATTGGTCTGTTCTTATATGACGGACGCCTATCGGGACTATTTACAGATGATGAACCGGTGGTATCAAGAGGGACTGTTTGACGGGGATAAAGTGCTGTCTTCCGCTACCATCAGCATGAATGATGTCCAGACGCTGATCTGCAATGAAAATGTGGGGCTGTTCTATACCTCCGGAAACCAGCTGTCCACCTATTATACCTACAGCGTCAACCCTGATTTTGATGTGACGCCTATCAATGTCATCGTTCAGAATTCCGGGGACGACTCCATTAACCATTTTGCGGATTATGAGCCGGTGCAGAGCGGCCAAACGGTGTCTGTTTCCACCACCTGTGCCGATCCGGAATTGGCCCTGCGGTGGATTGACTATTGGTATTCTGATGAGGGAACCATGACCATGACCTATGGCATCGAGGACTATACCTATACCGTGGCAGAGGACGGCACCGTGACCTATACGGACATGATCGTTAACAATGAGCATAATATGAGTCCCGAGGGCATGATTATGCGCTACAACTGTCAGGGTAAGATTTGCGGTGTCATGCTGCAGAAGGCCAATTGGGCCTACTATTCAGATAAGCAGAAGGAAGTGACGGACTTCTGGTCCTCTCAGGTGGCCTATGACCGCAGTATTCCAGGCTATGTGACCCTCAACACAGAGGAGACGCTGGCTTACAACGCCATTACGACGGATATCATCACATATGCCGAGGCAGAGCTGAACAAATTCCTGTTTGGAATGCGGGACTTCTCTGAGTGGGATGCATTTACGGCAGAACTGGAGGCTATGGGTATTTACGACGCCATTGCCATTTATCAGGCGGCCTATGACAGACAGGTCAGCTGATCCGCATCTAAGCGTCTGATCCAGTCCCCGCCCTTTGCTTCGCGCAAAGGGCGGGGACTCCTGCGTTGGCCGGCTTTGGGCTGCTGGCGCGCATTAAAGAAAGCGTCTGGCTCAAGACTGCACGGGGTTCTTCAGCATACGCATCCGGTGCGCCGGCGTTTTGTATGCCTTCCGCAACTTTTTCTGCCAGTAATGGCTGCGTTGCCGGTGCCGTTTGTTTACTCAGAAAATACCAAGGGCAGTTATAGCAGTTGTATTTTCGATCAACTTGGAAAGAATATGTCCATTGGGCAAGGCTTCACAAAAGGCCACGAATAGAGCCCGAGAGCCAAGACGCATTGTGTCTTGGCTCTCGGGCTTTCTGTTTCGACATTACAGCTGCCTTTGAAAAACAGGTGTTTATGTAAATGTCCATTTGGAAGGGGCGGTGAAAATCGATATTTCTTTGTAACGTGACAAATCCGCCGCATAGCGGCGGACCCAAATCGCAACCCAGCGCAGCGGCTGCGGTTTGGAAAGGAGGGGCAGCGGCGTGAGTGCACTTTGACTTTTGAAAAAAAGTCGGAGCAAGCGATACAGAGCTTGCTCCGACATGGTGGACCCAAAGGGATTCGAACCCTCGACCTCTCGGATGCGAACCGAACGCTCTCCCAGCTGAGCTATGGGCCCGTTTGCCGAAATATGATATCATGATTTTCGATAAAAATCAAGAGTGAATTTCTGATTTTTGCAAATTTTCCGCAGGCCCTTTTTCCTTGGGCCTGCGGAACGGCGTTAAAACCGGAAGGGAGGATACTCATTGAGCGGGGGAGCCTGCGATTGGCGGTCCAATTGGATCATCCAGTTGTAAGCGTGGGCATAGGTGGCCTGGATATAGGGGAATTTCCAGATACCGGCGATCCCTGCCGTCAGGACAATCAGCAGATACCAGCCCAGAAAGCTCAGATCCAGATTGAAAAGTTCCAGCTTGTGTCCGTAGGTGATGCGCTTGGACACAGCCAAGGCTTCCCTCGCCGTCAGAGTGGGATCGTCCAATAGGGCATAGTAGGCCATCCGGTAGCGGTAGGAGGCTATGATACCAGGGATGAAGAAGAGCAAACTCCACAGGTATGTGAAAACCAAAATCAGGATTGTGAGCCAGACAACTTTGCCCAACAAACGGACACCGTCAAGCAGATTCCCTGCGCCGGTGGGTCTGCGGCGGCTTAGGCGCAGGGAAAAAGAGTCGTACCCTGTCTGCCAAATTGCTGAAATCATGTTGAATACCACTTGCAGTACCATTAGGCGCTGGCTGTAGGCCAGATACATCTGGTATGCAGTCAGCAGAGTGGCCGCGTTGCTGATATCAGATTCCAGTTGGGATTGCATGCGGAATACCAGCAGCACATACGGCACAGAGAAACATAAGCTGACAATCCAATAGAGCAAGGTAACCAGGGCGGGAGAGCACTCCGCGTCGTCAAGACATTGTCTGGCTGCCCGCTTCAAACCCAAACGATTCATAAAACGCCCTCCTTTGGCGGCAAGAGTGAGAAGCTGCGCTACAGAAGGCCATAGCATACGCCATGGCCTTCTGGCTTTTTCAGATATGCCCTAAGATGAGTAAAAACTAGTTTTCAGGCTGTTCGGGATGTGCGGCATCGCTCTGGTCCTTGCCCAGGAAAGTGGGCAACTCCATGCCGGCCATTTTAAACATCTCATTCATGGGGGGGACAGACTTCAGAATGGAGGAGAGGAAATTGGAGGTGGTGGAACTTCCGCCTTCGCCGGACATGGAATCCCAGACGGTGATCTTGTCGATATTCAGGTTCTTGATGGCCTCCACCTGGGTGCGAACCAGTTCTTCAATCTTATCGGCAATCATGAGTTGGACTGCGGCATTGGCGTCGCCGCCGGCAGCCTGAACAATTTGGGCAAAGCCCTGCGCCTGCTTGGTCAAAATTTCCTGATATCCGTTGGCCTGGGCCTGCATCTTGGCAAAGATGGCGTCCGCTTCGCCTTGCGCCTGCCGGCGGATTCGCTCGGCTTCAGCCTCGGCGGCAATCTCAATCTGCTGTTTTTCAATTTCCGCTTTCACCAATACGTCCGCGCGCATAGTGGCTTCTTCCCGCGCTGCGCGGCTCTTTTCCGCATTTTCTTCAGCGGCATAAGCTTCTTCCAGCGCCTTGGCCTGGGCCACTTTTTCAGCAGCGGTGGCGCGGCGCAGCGCTTCTGCCTCCTGTTCCCGGCGCAGTGCGTCGGAATTGGCAATTTGAACTTTGGCTTCGTTTTCGCCCTGAATGGCCACAGCATTGGCGCTGGAGACGGAGATGCGTTCGTCCCTGCGGGCCTCGGCCTCACCTACGGTGCCGTCGCGGTCCTGCTCGGCCACATTCCGCTTGGCGTCATTGATGGCCTTGGCAGCTGCTTCTTTACCCAGGGCGTCAATGTAACCGGACTCGTCGGTAATATCGGTAACGTTGACGTTGATGAGCCGCAGGCCAATTTTTTTCAGCTCTGTCTCCACGTTGGAGGATACGGCGGCCAGGAACTTATCGCGGTCAGTGTTAATTTCTTCGATATCCATCGTGGCGATGATCAGGCGCATCTGACCGAAAATAATATCCTTGGCCAACTCCTGTACTTCCGCCAGCTTCAGGCCCAACAGCCGCTCTGCAGCGTTCTGCATGACCGTTGGTTCTGTAGAGATACCGACAGTGAAGCGGGAAGGCACATTAATTCGGATGTTCTGACGGGACAAGGCATTTTCCAAATCCACACTGATGGAAATGGGCGTCAGATCCAGATAATCGTAGGCCTGAAACACGGGCCACACAAAGGCCGCGCCACCGTGAAGGCACCGTGCCGAACGGGCAGAACCGTCGGTGGCGTTGCCCACTTTACCATAGATGACCATGATTTTATCGGAGGGGCATTTGCGGTAGCGGGACAGAACCGCAATGACCAGGCCGACAAACACAATGACAATGACACAGATTAAAATCAAAGTTGAAATAAAATCCATGAGAACCTCTCTTTCTTCCGGCACCGGCGGAATTGGCCGTCAGTGGAATCCATAAATGGCAAATGTGGAATGACAAATCAGCAAAATACCGCGGCTCACCACTCTTCTACGACCAGTGTATTCCCCTGAATGTCGGTGACCCGAACTGTGGAACCGGTTTTGAGCGTGTTTCCGTCAGTGATGGCCTCCATCTCCGTAAAGGTATCGGAAATGGTCAGGGTAACTTTCCCGGCGCCGCTGCGGGCGGCAGGAATGGGAATATATACGGTGGCCGTCTTGCCCAGGGCGGTGCGCAGGTCCATGGTGCCGTTCTCCTGAAGCTTGTTGAATGCAGACAGGAGTTTTGCAATGGCTACCATGGTAGCAATACCGGCCGCCACGGAGATGAGCAGACTGACAGTGTTGGACAGGCCGCTTTCCAGCGCTGCGATCCCAGCCCAGCAACCCACGGCAAAGAAGCCGACAATGCCGCGAATAGAAAAAATGCGAAGACCGGGGTCCACGCCATCCAGCGTGTCAAAGTCTGTATCTGCGCTGGCGTCCAGATCCAGTTCTCCGGTGTCCAAGTCCAAACCGCTGGTGTCGCTGTCCAGGTCACTGTCTCCGCCGTGGCCAAAGATCAGCAGAATTGTCTGAATGATCAGGATCAGCGTGAACGGTGCACCGATGAGGAAAAGTCCCCGCTCAAAAGTAGAAATTGTTTGCCACCAAAGTTCCATTGCAATACCTCCCATCCGGTTATTTTGCGCAGAATTTGCTCCTCACAGCGGACATACAGATGGCTGCCGGGAAGTGAATAATTTTCACCTAAATTATACATGATTCGACGTTGTTTGTCAACAGTTCATGAAGAGGATTTTTCTCAAAACAGAAACCCCAAAAACATTGCTTGTTTATGTTGCAAAATGCAGAATGATGTGGTATCATTAAGTGAATATAAATTACGAAATCGGAGGCGGAACTGAATCATATGGGGAGTGATACCATGACATTAGGCCAAAAGATAAAAGAAGCGCGTCTCGAACGCAAAATGACCCAAAAGGAAGTCGTGGGTGACTACATTACAAGGAATATGCTTTCCAAAATCGAAAATGACAGTGCAACGCCGTCTGTAAAAACATTGGAATATCTTGCAGGCGTCCTGGGCCTGCCGGCGGGATACTTCATGTCCGACACGGCGGCTGGCGATGAGGTCACGCCGGAAGCGGTTGAGAAAGCCCGCTGCGCATTCCGCGAAGAGCGGTATGCGGATTGCCTGGACTGCCTGGAACATGTCGACACGGAAAATTGCGGCTACCGGGAAGAGGTGGAGCTGCTGAAAGCCAGAGCTGCCATCTGCCTGGGGAAACAGTTCTTGCGCGACGGGATGCCTGTTGAGGCAGAGAAGAACATCCGCCTGGCCATGGACTGCAATGAGCAGACCATGTACCGCAGCGCTGCCTTTCGCACTGAGGCGCTGCTGCTGTTGGCGCGGTGCCGTATGGAACAGGGAGGCGAGGGCTTTGAAGATGCCATGGAGGCCTACCGCCAGTCTGAGCAGGAGCAGGGGCTGGAGGAGTGCTACCGCCTGACCATTGCACAGTATCACCTGTCCCAGGGCGACACGGCCCAGGCACAGCGGGATATGGAGGCCATGCCGGAAATCTCTGTGGAGTTTCAACCGGAGTACCTGATGCTCAAAGGGAAGCTGGAGCTTCAGAACGAACACTATGAGTCTGCCGCCCATGAATTGGAGCAGGCGGAGAAGCTGGCCCAATCTTCCGGGTCCAAGTATTTCATTTCTGGTATCTACGCCATGCTGGAGGAGTGCTACAAGCAGCTGGAGGACTTTAAGATGGCCTATCACTATGCGGCGAAGCAGCTGCAAATCATTGAATAATCAGGTTCCGTCCCGAGGTAGGGCGCGCTGCGGACAGGTTCGCAGCGCGCTTTTTTGCTATAAATAGCTGGTGGCGCAGGAATGCAGCGGCGGATGGAAAGCCAGCGGAACGCCTGATAGGGGTTGCCGGTGCTGCTGCGGCGAATAGAACCAGGACCGGGACGCGGATTCTGAAGCTGCAGCATGGGAGAGAATACGCAGCAAAGGGCGTGGGATGGGGGAAATTTTTTTTCGGAGATAGAATTGTTCACAATTATGTGGTATACTTTTCATATATCATACACATTCACCGCATTGGCGGCGTTTGGAGGATTGAGACTATGACAATGATGGAGGCCATCACGGCGCGGAAGTCCATCCGCAGCTATGATTTGGAGCCTGTGGAGCAGGAGATTCTGGATGACCTGGTGGATTTCCTGTCGGATCTGGAAGTGCCGGAACCGGGCATTGATTGGAACTTCGACCTGCTTCCACTGGAGGACATGTGTAAAGTGGTGGACGGTGTGCCTCGACTGCAGGCTCCCCATTATCTGGTGATTCGCTCCGAGAAGATCAAGGGCTGTCTGCAGAATGCAGGCTACCTGGGGGAAATGGCGGTGCTGTATCTGACCACCAGAGGCATCGCCACCTGTTGGCAGGGCGGTCTGGAGGCAGAAAATGACTTTGAGGGCGTGCTGCCCTATATTATTGCCATCGCTTTTGGCCACTCCACAGAACCGTTCCGGACCAGTGCGGCGGAGTTCAAGCGGAAGAAGCTGTTATCGCTGGTGACGGGGACTACGAAAGACTACCGGGGCCCCATTTTTGAAGCGGCACGTCTGGCGCCGTCCAGTATGGGCATGCAGCCCATTCGGTATACTTCGATTGATAACCAGATTACGGTGTACCGTGCGCCAAAGTTTGTGAAGCTGCCAGCTATTTCCTATATGCAATGTGTGGACGCCGGTGTAGCCATGGCGCACATTGAGGTTGCGGCCAGGGCCCAGGGCTATCGGGTTCGCTATGAAAAGCTGGAGCCAGCGCCGGTGTGGAAGAAATATGTCTATCAGATGACCTTGACCCTGTTCCCGGAACAAAAGATAGAAAGTGGGGAATAACTATGAACGGGCAGGCTCCCGCCGGATTATACCGGCGGATGCTGATCCGCGTTTTGGTGGTGCTGGCGGCGATCGCGCTGCTGCTGACAGTTGGTGTGTGGATCTTGCGGCTGCTGCTGCCGTTTCTGGCTGCCGGGGCGGCAGCATGGGTTTTGAACGGGGCGACAGCAGCGCTGCTGAAACGGATTTCGCTGCCGCGAAAGACCACTGTGATGCTCGTTGCCATTTTGATGTTCGTAGCCAGTGCGGTTTTTTTGGGATATCTGGGCTGGCGGATCGTCACGGAAACCATGGAACTGGGGCAGAGCTGGCAGTCCATCTTCGAGAGTTTTATCAACTGGCTGGAGAACATCGGTTCACAGATGCGGCGGCTGAGCCAGGATGAATTGAATCTGATTGAGCAGGTCTCCGACACCGTGCGGTCAGCTATCTCCGGTGTGGTTGACTCCCTCAGCGCGGATCTGATGAGCTGGGCAGGCGAATATGCCAGACGGATTCCCTCTGTGCTGCTGGGGGTGGTCGTGTTTATATTCGCTACATTTCTGATTCTGGCAGACTATGACGCGCTGCACACCAAGCTCAATAATATTCTGTCGCAGGATCCGGATAACCCCATCCATACGGTCAAGCATATTCTCAAGGGTGCCTTTGGCGAATATTTGGGAAAACTGTTGGCACTGTGTGTCATTGTAACCTTTGTAGATATGGTGGGCCTGCTGATCTTGGGGGTACGATATGCGGCGCTGCTGGCACTGGCTATGGGAATTTTGGACTTTCTGCCTTATGTGGGAAGCGGCACAATCCTAATTCCATGGGGCGTGGTATGTCTGTTCAGTGGGAAACCGGTGCTGGGTGTGGGATTGCTGCTGCTGTATTTGCTGGTACGCATTGTACGGCAGTATTTTGGCCGCCGCTTTATGGAAAAGCGGGCGGAGTTCGGTGTGTTCGGCACGTTGATTTGTGTGTTCCTGGGGTGGAAACTCTGGGGCGCCGGCGGCATTATCCTGGGCCCTGTAGTGGTCATGATTCTGGTCAATCTGTATCATAGCGGATTTTTTGACGCAACATTGGAGGATTGTAAGCTGGCGCTGCGGGATATCCGGCGGCGTATGGGGCTGACAGAGGATGAGAGTGAACCATGAGGAGGCGCGGGAGAAATGCTGCACCCTTCCACCATTTGATTCCGCGCTTTCTAAAATGATCAATCGGGCAAACCGCAACACATTCTGCGGTTTGCCCGATTTTTGCTGTCTCGTTATGCTTCTGTGGCGGCGAAGCAGATGCCGACACCCAATGCGCCGGGACCGGTGTGGCAGCAAATGCTCAAGGGCAGGGGATCATGGACGATCCCGGCGCCGGGAAAGGCCGCTTGAATTTGGGCCAGCCAGCCATCCAGAATGGATGGATCTGTTTCGCTGTAGGCGGCCATCACTTTGATTTGGCCGGGCCAGACGCCGCAAGCGTCTTCGTAGTCCCGGCGGATGGCGCGAATCATCCACTCCCGGGCCGGCTTCATACCGCGGACCCGGGCGCGGGCATCCAGTTTGCCGCCGTGGATCGCCATTATGGGCTTGATATTTAAGGTGCTGCCGATGAGGGCAGTGGCTGGCGTAATACGTCCGCCCTTTTTCAGATAGTCCAATTTGTCCACGGTGATATAGATGCTGTGATACAGCGCCTCCTGCTCCAGCCTCTTGCAGATTTCCTGCCCGGACATACCGCTGCGGGCATAGAGCAGAGCGTCCAGTACAGATTGGCGCATGGGTACGGAAATACGCTTATTGTCCGCTACGTGGACGCGGCCGTTATAGTCTTCGGCCAGTGCGCGGGCAGTGCTCATGGAGTTGCTCAGGCCGCTGGTCATGGGGATGTAGACCACTTCGTCGCAGGTCTCCAACAGGCTGTCCCACATGGAAAGAACCTCGCCCATGCTGGGCTGGGAGGTGGAAACCTGTGCGCCCGCCTCCATTTTTTCAAACAGCATCTCATGGGTCAGGCCGCGGCCTTCCCAATATTCTGTCCCGTCAATCATAAAAGGCATGGAAACCAATGTGACACCCCAGGCCTGGGCTTCGGCGGGAGAGATGCCGCTGTTGCTGTCAGTCATGATTTTTACATTCACGCTTCGTTACCTCAATCTTTTCCCAGGACGGCGTATACGGTGCATGATGCGGTGCGGATTTGAACACGCCCCAGGTTGAAAGTTTCTTTTACACGTGTTAGGTGGTGTCGTCAATAAAAGTATGATATAATAGTTCTCGAAGTAGAGGAGGGCAAAAAATGGCGAGAGAACAGGAACGACACGA
>CBCPMX010000054.1:0-20421 GCA_965120355.1 uncultured Oscillospiraceae bacterium | reverse complement strand
TGCATCTTATTTCGCAAATCCTGCATTTTCCCAGTTCCGCACCATTTCGGGGCCCCCATCTGCACGCACGCGAAAGAAGTAGCTTTTTATGAAATTTTTATTTTTATTGCATTCACATGTATTACTGTTCTAATTGATCTCAATTTCCTGCGAAAAATTTTATGAATTTTAGTTCTTTCCAACAGTTGACGAAGTACAAGATTCCTTGTATAATAGAAACACTTAATTTACATCATTAAAATTTTTGCAGGATATTTTTTTATCAATTCATTTTCAGAGGAAGGAGACGCTTTCCGTGATCAAGTTGGTCAACGTCAACAAGTTTTTCGGCAGCCTCCACGTTTTGAAGGATGTCAACCTCCAGGTTGCAGAAGGAGAAAAGCTGGTCATTATCGGACCGTCCGGCTCCGGCAAGAGCACCACTGTGCGGTGCATGAATTTTCTGGAAGAGCCCACTTCCGGCGAAGTCTATATTGACGGCCAGCAGCTCACCCACAAGAACAAGACGGAACTGGTGCGCAAATCCACTGCCATGGTGTTTCAGCAATTCAACCTCTATCCCCACAAGACCGTTCTGGAAAATCTGACTCTGGCGCCTATCAAGCTCCAGAAGGTTCCCAAAGCGGAGGCAGAAGAACGCGCTTTTAAATATTTAGGTATCGTTGGTCTCCAGGAAAAAGCCTCCAGCTATCCCGCCACCCTGTCCGGCGGCCAGCAGCAGCGCGTGGCCATTGCCCGGGCGCTCTGCTCCCGGGCCAAGATCATCCTGTTCGACGAGCCCACTTCTGCCCTGGATCCGGAGACGGTTCAGGAGGTACTGGACGTTATGGTCCGTCTGGCCAGCGAGAAAAACATCACCATGGTCATCGTCACCCATGAAATGGGCTTCGCCCGCCAGGTGGCCGACCGGGTCATCTTCATGGACGACGGCCGCATTGTGGAAGAGGGTTCTCCGGAGCACTTTTTTACCAATCCCACCGAAGAGCGCACAAAGCTGTTTTTGAGCAAAATTCTGCGCTAAGGTTCACTTGTCCTGACACAATGACGTGTCTGCAAGAATACATCCCGACAATCTTTGACTATGTATAGGAGGATACTTGTATGAAATGGAAGAAATTGATTGCCTTGCTTTTGGCCGCCGCCATGTGTTTTGCCCTGGCCGCCTGCGGCTCCGACAGCACTACCGAAACCACCACCTCTGCGGACGCCAGCGAATCTGCTGAAGCCAGCGAGTCCACCGAGGTCAGTGAACCTTCTGAATCCACTGAAGAGGCAGCCCTTGCCGAAGACGTGCAGGCCATCGTAGATCGCGGCGTACTGCGCGTGGGCGTCAAGTCCGACGTTCCCGGTTTTGGCTATCAGGATGTACTGACTGAGGAATACAGCGGCATGGAGATCGATCTGGCCTATAAAATCGCTGAAACCCTGGGCGTTTCGGATGTGGAATTCACTGCTGTTACCGCCGCTACCCGCGGCCAGTTGCTGGACTCCGGCGATATTGACATGGTCATCGCCACCTTCACCATCACCGACGAGCGCAAGGAAAGCTGGAACTTCACCACGCCTTACTACACAGACGCCGTCTCTCTGCTGGTGAAGACAGACAGCGGCATTTCGGATTATGCCGATCTGGAAGGTAAGGTGATTGGCGTCTCTACCGGCTCCACCTCCATGGAAGCGCTCATTGCTGCCGCTGCAGAAAATGGTGTCACCCTGACCAAGGAGGACAATTTCTCCGAATACGCCACCTATCCCGAAATTAAAACTGCGCTGGACGCCGGCCGTGTTGATGCATTCTGTGTGGACGGCTCCATCCTGTCCGGCTATTTGGACGACTCTGTGGAAATCCTGGATTCCATTCGCTTCTCTCCCCAGGAATACGGCATTGCCACAGCCCTGGCCAACACCGGTCTGGCCGAATATCTGGATGATCTGATCAACACCTGGCTGTCTGACGGCACCATTGATCAGCTCATTTCCGACAACGGCGTGGCTGCTTCGTTTACAGGCTGAAGAACGCTTTATTTCAGACTGTCGGCAAACCACGATTACAAGACCGTTTTCGGATGCAAAGCCCGGGCAGGCAGCCGGCTTTTCGCTCTTTGAAAATCCGGCACAGCAACAGCGCCGTCAAATTCGCGAATCCTTGCTGCGCAAGGGTCTGCGAATGATACTGAGCGAATTCATTTCGCCCGAGCAGATCAAAATACAGCGGCCGGCAAGCTGAGCCGGAACATCTGTTCCGGCTCCGTCAGGAGCATCCTGCCAGCTGGCGGGGTGCCCCTGACGGAGTTTGACCCCGTCTCAAGGAGGTTTTTCCGCTATGATCGAACAGATACTGACCCCGTGGCGCTGGCAGAGGCTGTTCAGCGAATGGCCGCTGCTGCTCCGGGCCTTTCTCACCACATTGGAGGCTGCAGTACTGGCCCTGATCCTGGCTCTTGTGCTGGGCGTCATCTTCGGCCTGATGTCCTCCTCCCATCACCGGCTCCCCAGAGTCATCGCCAGAATCTATGTAGAGTTCTTTCAGAATACGCCGCTGATGATTCAGCTGTTTTTTGTATTTTTTGCCCTGCCCTATGCCGGCATCTCTCTGCCAGCTTTCGCCTGCGGAGTGCTGTGCGTAGGTGTGTATACCGGCGCCTACATCTCTGAAGTCGTCCGGGCAGGAATTGAGTCCATCCCGGCTGGGCAGACAGAAGCTGCTTATTCCCAAGGGTTTACCTATTTGCAGACCATGCTGCTGATTATCCTGCCACAGACTGTGAAAATCATCCTGCCCCCTTTGGTCAATCAATGCGTCAACTTAATTAAAAACACTTCGGTACTGGCCATGGTAGCCGGCGGCGATTTGATGTATGTGGCCAACAACTGGGCCACCAACGGCAACGCCAGCTACGGTCCCGCCTACCTGATCAGCGGCATTCTCTACTTCTGTCTGTGTTTCCCCCTGTCCATCTGGGCGCGGAAATACGAAGAAAAATTAAAGAATCAGGACATCCAGAAAACTGAAGAAATTGCGGAAACGGAGGTGATGGCATAATGGTAAGCTATCTACGCGACCTGTTTACGCCCGCAATCCTGACCTATCTGCTCAAGGGCTTTGCCATCACTCTGCGGGTAGCGGTCATCGCCATTGCGCTGTCCATTGTGTTCGGCACAATTCTTGGCCTGATCCGCTCCTACGCACCCAAACCCCTGCGAAAACTGGCCGGGGCCTATATTGAATGGTTCCGGAATACCCCAAATCTGCTGTGGGTTATGGTATGCTACATTGCCGCCCCACTGCCCAGCGATTGGGCCCGCTGCACCATGGCTTATGTGCTGTTCACGTCTGCTATGATGGCGGAAATCGTTCGCGGCGGTTTGAATGCCATTCCCAAGGGCCAGTTTGAAGCCGCTCACTCCCAGGGCTTCACGATGGCCGGCACCCTGTGGTACATCATTTTGCCCCAGTGTTTCCGTCGTATTGTTCCCACCATGCTCAGCCAAATCATCACTGTGGTGAAGGACACCTCCTTCATGGCCCAAGTTGCCGTGGCAGAGCTTCTGTTCCGCACCAAAAATCTCATGAGTATTTTCTATAACGTTGTAGGGCGGCAAATCACCGTGTTAGACGTATTCCTGCTGTTCATCTTCGCCACGTTGTTGTATTTTGTAGTGAACTTTACGTTATCGTGCATTGTGCGGTACCTACAGAAGCGGCGCGCCGCAGGCGCACGGGTGAAATAGCGCTGTATTTTACAGGCACGCTGCAAAGCAGTTTATCCAATCTTTCAGCGGAGAGAAGCATGGGCTTCATGATTTTCTGCCGTTCTCGCAAAAAAGTTCAGGCCGGTTATCCGGCCTGAACTTTTTTTACACACTATTTAGTCTGCCAAAGACCCCAGGGGATCCCAAGGCTCCAGCGCAATGGGCGGCTGCTCCAGAAGCTTCAGTACCTCGGCGTCAAGATACTTCCGGTCCACAACTACCTGATAGACAAATTCGTCAAACCAGCTGTCGGAAGCAATGTAATAGCCGTTGTGGCCCGCGTCCGGTCCCCAGCTGTTTTCCACACGCCAACGGTCCGGCTTGCCATCCTGATCCAGATTGACGCCCAGGAAGACCATAGCATGGTTCATTGCGCTGTCGCCATACTCCAGGCGCTGGCCCTTGGTGAACCCGTAGGTCAAATCGAACAGATCCTCCACCCGGACGCTGCCACGATCAAACAAGCCTTCTCCGCGCAGGGCAAACTTGCCGCAGTCAGAGCCAAACCACACCGGATGGCCGTCCTTCAACTGCGCCACAGCAGCGGCCTTCACCGTCTCAATGGGCAGATTCAGGTACTTTACCGGATGTCCCTCGGCCACATTCCCCAGGAATTTCACCGTATATGTCCGGTTAAAGGGCTTATTGGAGGCTGGCGCATTGACCAGGCCCACCATATCGCTCAACTGAAGCGGCACATATTTTTCCAGAAATGCCTGCGGCGTAATCTGATGCTCCTGCAAAACCTTTCCGTCCTTGGTATGGATCGTGAAGTCAAAGGTCTTGGGCGGTTCACCCAGGGAAATCACCAGAATGCGATAGACCGTCTCCAGCTGCTTGGCCTTCTGCTCCCGCAGTGCTTCCTCACTGGCGCCCTGCGCGCTGGCATTGCGCAGCTCAATGGCAAATTCCCGCAGCTTGGAAGTCAGATACGAGGAGAAAAATCTGGAGTTGCCGGAATTGGCCGTCTCCGGGAACGCTTCCTTCGGGACGACGCCGTATTTCTCTACAATGTTGGTGAACATATCCCACTGCCCGCCATCGTTCAGCGGTGCGGAATTCAAATACGAATACAGCCGCCCATCCACCGGCTCGTCCAGTGTCTGCAGGACGCTCTCCAGGAAATAGTTCGCCTTTTCCAGCTTATCATAAAAGAAGATGTAATTCTGAGAAAATTCAAAATCCTTCAGATTCCATTTGTGAATCACTTCATAGCGCAGCGTATTCAATGCCGCGAAGATCCAGCAGCGGCCGCTGGATTTCTGGGACGTAATAGAACCCTGTTCCAGGTCGACAGAAAAGGAATACGGCAACTTCCGCACAGCCTTGTAATCCGTGGCTGCCTCTAACACGCCGCTCTTCGTTGCCGCATTGGCCGCCACAACGTTGGCTCTGCTACTATAGAAAGCGTCGGAATATTGCTGAAGCTGCTGGTTGGTGATATGCTTTGTACTGCTCATGGGTGCTTCTCCTATCCAACAATTTTTTCCTATTTTCCCTATAAGGGAAATATGTTTTTTACGTTAGAGTATTATAGCACCGCTCCAAAAGCTTGTCAACTTTCGACCGGTTCATGTACAATTCCGGCAGGAACCGCCGCTGCATCGGTTGGAAATTCACACTGGGACTTGCCTTTTTGACAAAAAAACGCTACACTGTGAGCAGTATCATTGAAACCCTTTTGGAGGTGCCCACAACATGAAAAAGATCATCTCTGTGCTGCTGGCTTTGGCACTGCTGTTTTCACTCAGCGTTTGTGCATTTGCAGCAGGGGAAACCACCACAGACGCATCTGCACAGACGGACGAGACGGAGGAAACTGGCGGCGGAGAACTTGAAGAATCGAACGACGATTTTACAGGCGTAGTCGTGCTCCTGTATACTGGCGGCGCGCAGGGCAGCCTGGAGGGTTATGCCAAGGTTGCTGCCGCAAAAACCGCCATTGCACAGACCGGCGCGTCGGTGGTGTTGGCAGACACCGGCAACTTCCTCGGAGACAGCGACCATGACATGATCTTCACCCTGCTGGAGGCTGCAAACTATGACGCCGTTGTCCTGGGAAGCAATGAGCGGACGGCAGAATTGAGCACCCTGAGCGTGCCAGTCATCAGCGTCAATCTGACCGCAGACGGCGAACCCATCGTTCAAACCAGTCTCACAGTGGAAGGCTCGGAAGGAGTTCTGCTTGGCCTCATCGGTGTCACACCTGCAACCGCAGCGGATGCTGAAGCGGCAGACAGTCCGGAGACGCCAGACACAGATTCGGATTCCTCCGGCGAAGAGGCGGATCAGAGTGCGCAGGAAACCGTTCTGACCGGTGAGGCTTTGGCAGAGGCTATAGAGGCACAGGCAGAAGCTCTGCGGGAAGCCGGCTGTACCTATATTGTCTGTATGGGCGCAGAGGAATTGGACACACCCTCTGTGGATCTGTACATCACCGGCCAGCCCGGCGAGTTGGGAATCGTCGTTCTGGACACAGAAGGCGGAACGGCAGCACAGACGCTGACATTCTCTCAGATCGCCATTGAGGATGACAAGATTGCCGCCCTCCTTGCTGCAGCGGCTGCCCCAGAAGAAACGGAGACACCCATCAGCGAGATTTTCGCAGACGTATTGGACGGTGCTTGGTATACCGATGCTGTGGCATATGTCTATGCCAACGGCATTATGAATGGTCTCAGCACCGGCTATTTCGGTCTGGACGGCGAGGTCAGCCGCCAGCAACTGGCAACCATTCTGTACCGTCTGGCCGGATCACCGGAGACGTCCGGAAATCTCTCCGCCTTTTCCGACGGGGAAAGTGTAGCTGACTGGGCCTATGACGCCATGGTCTGGGCTGTCAGCCAAGGGATCCTCAACGGTACAGATACTGGTTTGGAACCGGCAAAATCCGCCACCCGGCAGGAGGTCGCCACCATTTTGTACCGATTCTGTAAAGCATCCGGCGGCGAAGATGTGGACCTGAGTCTCTACAGTGATGCTGCGCAAATTGATGCCTGGGCTGCTGATGCCATGGGCTGGGCTGTAGCTGCGGGCATGATCTCCGGTGACGACCAGGGCGCGCTTTCCCCCACCGCCCCCATGACCCGCGCCGCTATCGCCAACGCCCTGTGGGTGCTCTCTTCCATGGAAACAGATGCTGTAAACTAAGAAGCTTTGAACAGTCTTCATTGATCCCAAGTGAATCTTTTCCCTCAACTATCAATTCGGAAAATCAAAAATCCACCGCAGCATCCTTGCCTTTTTAAGCGCCAACTTGCGCCAGGCCCTTTGCTTCTGCAGGGGCCTGGCGCTTTTTCACATCTCTCTTGACAACAGCCGCAGGGCAGGATATTATATCGATAAACGATATTATAAAGCCAAATCCCGAAGGAGGCAGCGCCATGCCAAAAAAAGCACTGGACTATCTGACGGAGTCCATGTTTTATGTGCTGATGGCCTTTTCCAACGGCCCAAAATGCGGCTCAGACGTGGCGGCCTATGCGCAAGCAATTACCGGCGGCGCAGTGAAGCTGGGACCAGCTACCCTCTACACCATCCTCAGTAAATTTGAACAGGCGCAGTATATCGTGGAAACCGCAACAGAAGGACGCAAGCGCACCTATTGCCTGACGGAACGTGGCCGCGCTGCCTATGAAGAAGAGGTCGCCCGCCTGCGGCGCTGCCTTGCCGACGCGGATCGAGAGGAGGCTCAACGCCATGCACCGTGAACCGAAACGCCGCTGCCGCCTGATCCCCTGCCCTTCCTATGACGTAGAGGCCATGGAGAGCTGGCTGACCACAATGGCTGCCAAGGGTCTGTTTTTGGAGGAAAACGGTTTCTTTGCCGGAATTGCCACTTTTGTGTGCGGTCATCCCCGCCCTGTCCGCTACCGGCTCCAGCCGCGGCAAAAATCTCCTGGCTGGCTGGAAGATAACCTGCCCACCGAAGAGGAGCAGTCCCTCTGCGCCGAGTTCGGCTGGGACTATGTGGCCACCCGCGGGCCATTTGACGTCTACGCCGCCAAAGATCCCGTTGCCGGAGAACTGCATACTGATCCGGCGGTCCAGGCACTGGCCCTGGATCAGGTACGGCGGCGGGAGCGAGGCGGCGTGTTGAGGAGTCTGTTTTGGATTGTGCTCTATCCCCTTTTGCTTTGGAAACGGGGGCCTCTGTATCTGCTGGTCAATCTGGGGCCACTGTGCAGCGTCCTGCTGCTGGCCCTTGCTCTGGCTCTTCTGAGTGGCAGCGTGAGCGGAGTCGTATATCTGCGCCGTTTACGCAGCCAGCTGGCCGCCGGCCAGCCGCCCAACCACCGTGCTGACTGGCGGCGGCGGGCGAGGGCCCTCTGGCTGCGGCGGGCGGCGGTGCTGCTCCTGACCCTGGGAACGGTGGGAATGCTGCTGAACCTGTGGCGGGCTTGCGAGCGCCGCCAGGCGCTGCAGACGTATTCCGATCCGCTGCCCTTCGCAACACTGGCAGACTTCGGCCTGCCGGAGAGCTTTCACTACACCGACACTGGCATCACCGGTTACAATACCGTCTGTATTCGAGACAACAGCCTTGCTCCGGTGATCGTGGAATTGCGGCAAACCGGCAAATTCGAGACCGCCGATGGGCGCGCCGTCTCCGGCGGCCTGATGGTGAATTATTACGAAACGGCCTCGCCCTGGCTGGCCGAAGCGCTGGCAAAGGCCCTCCAGCAGGGTGACCGGCGCACCTATGGGCCGGACATTGTGCCGCTGTCTCTGCCCGCGATGGATGTGGACTATAGCGCCGCATACTCAACCATCTTCCCGACCCTGGTGGTGGCCAAAGGAAACCAGGTGCTCCACTGCACCTTTTACCAGACGTCCCCGGACACGCTCTCGCTGGAGGAATGGAGCGCCATTGTCACTGAAGCCCTAGGCGGCGGAACAGCATAAATAACAACGCATGGCCCGCTGGTATCAGCGGGCCATGCGTGGGTTATGTCCTGGTTCTTACAGCTCTCTGGGGATTTTGTGGGCACTCTGCCAGTTTCCAACCAGACTCTGCACATCGGAGTAGTAGCCGTCAGAAATCTTAAAGCTTTTGTGAGAACCGCGGCAGACAACCTCAGCGGTGGTCACATTCTTCCGGGGGCCCTTGTCGTTGCCCTGAGCCGCGCCCGGGAATTCCCACAAAATGCACATAATATCTTCAATAGGCATTTCGTTGGTTTTCCCAACGCTGGTGACAACAATCCCCTTTTCACACAGAAACACCTTGCACTTGAGCAGCGTATAAAAGCTGTAGCCCAGCAGAATCACTGTAACTACACAGCATACCACCAGCGCAGGAACGGAAACGCTTCCGCGGGCAACAGCAAAATAGATCTGTGCCACATCCGCAATCAGAAAGCAAACGCCCACAATCAGCATACCGGAAACGGCAATGGGCAGCGTGGACAGCGTTGCTTCCACTTTACCGTATTTTTCTTCCAACTAGAATCACCCTTTTTCATAAATAATGTCTTTATTCTATCACAAAAAAACATGGATGTCACTCAAAAACACGAAATCAAGACATGGCATATTTTATAAAATTCGTATCATAATTTGTGAACTTTTCCAATTGACAAGTGTCGCTGCATGCATTGCGCTGAATATATATCCGCACAGACAGCGGGGCCAACACGCCTGCGTGTTGGCCCCGCTGAAGTTGTCCTGTCAAAAGATCTCAATTCTCCAGGTAGCGTTCCAAAGCGGTTTGTTTGATTTCAATAATGGTGTCCACGCCCATGGCCTCAATGGTGGCGACGTAGTCATCCCAACCGGCTTCCGGATCCTCTGCGCCGGTGATAAATTTCAGGGTCATTTCACTGACGTAAGTGTAGATGTCGTTGAGAATCGGCGCATAGGTTTCGCTTTCCTCCAGAGTCAGACTGGCGTTGTAGGGATAGAGCCAATCCTGATCGTCCTCGTCCCAAATGGCTACGGCCTCCTGCGTCCGCTGGTCGTACGCGCCCATGTAGCGGCTGCCATCGTAGACGCCAGGCGCGCCATAGCTGGAATACAGCACCATTGCCGGCGTACAGGGATATGTCTCATTGTGCAGAATCAGTTCAGACATCTGTGGATTGCCGTCCGCGTCATAGGTCAGCCCCTCGCCCTCAACGCCATAACCAGCCAAAATGGAACCTTCCTCTGTGTACAGATAGTCCAGATACTGGGCTGCAATTTCCGGAATATCACAGCTGGTGGTGATGGAATAACCGTCGGAGACACTGTGATCAATGTACTGAATATGCAGCACATCCTCCGCATTCTGACGGGCATCTTTGCAGCCCACCAGATTTGCATCGGGGTCAATGCTCTCCAGGGCCAGCTGGGTGGATGTGAACTGTCCGCGGTCAACCACGGCAATGCCAAATGTGCCATTGGACAGATTCTGTGGATAGGTAGAAGTGTCCAAACTCATGAAATCAGAATAGATCAGCCCCTCCGCATACCACTGATTCATCAGGATCAGGTAGTCTTTATACCCTTCCATAATCGGGCCAAACTCTACAGTTCCAGCAATGTTCAGAAACGGCACGGCCACCGCCGTATCGTCATAGAAACCAGCCGCGCCGAAGCCTGCCAGCAGATAGCTGCCGGAGTTGATGCCATTCCAGCGCAGAGCCAGCGCCCCTTCGTGGCCGTTGGCCTGGAAAGCTTTGAGCACTTCATAGTACTCATCATAGGTCACTGGTGCGGCCATTCCCAGTTCGTCAAGCCAATCCTGCCGGATGACGGGGCCAATCTGCTCACCTTCAGTTTTGTAATTGAGGGTGTTGGCGGCGCCGATATGGCCGTCAGCAGAGGTGCTGTCCCGCCGGAAAGTGTCGTTATTGGCCAAAACATACTGATAGTTGGGCATGTACTCGTCCATCAGTTCCGCCAAATCAATGATAATCTCGTTGTCGATACCGGCATCCACACCCGCGCTGTAGAAGGTCTTAAAGCGGGCGATCATGTCGGTGTACTCGTCGCTGACCATCATCAGGTTGAACTGCTCGTCGGCCTGGAAGGCGACGACGCCCTGAATATCCAGGTGAATTCCCGTCCGGTCCTCCATTTCCTTGTAAAAGGTGACGTTGTTGATATCAATCTCCGGATAGGCCAAGGTAAACGGCTCCGTCCGCATCCACAGCGTCAGGGTTGTGGGCTCGTCCACAATGGGCAGGACAAACGGTTCCGGTTCCGACAGGGTCTGCGCTTCTGTATCCTGTTCGGTCTCAGCTTCCGGCGACTCTCCGGCAGTTTCCGCTTCCGCGGAAGGCTGCGTCTGTGTTTCCGTGCTCTGGGCGGGGGAAGACTCCGCGTTGGAAACCTCCTCGCTGGCTGGGGCGTTTTCCTGCGTTGTGCCGCTTTCACTGCTGCCGCAGGCCGTCAGCAGGCCAAGCAGCAGGCAGCATACCAACAGGAAACAGATCATGGTTTTACTCTTTTTCATGCATGTGTCCTCCTTAGGATGAATTCGCGGTCTCTGCGTCCAATCATAGCACGCAAAAAGTTTTCTGTAAAATATATAATTCTCCATAGATGCATGGATTTAATTCCATATATGATGTATTAGAATACATGCTAGTATTGAAAATCATATATTTGACGCAATCCATAGTGCACAGTATAATAAAAGCATCTTCATATGTCCCCAAACAGAAAGGATGACTGACTCATGCAGAAACAAAGGCGGGCATTGATCCTTTATGCCACCATGACGAAAAACACCGAAAAGATTGCCAAGTGCTTTCAAGAAACCTTTTTATCTTATGGCTGGGAAGTCAACATGTACCGGCTATCTGCCAAATCTGACTGGGCAGCCATGCAGCCGAACTGTTATTTCGACGACTATGACGTGGTCTGCCTGGGAAGCCCCATTGTAGCGGGCGGACCTCTGACCATTGTGACAAAGCTGTTTTCCCTGGGCGGCGGAACCGGTCTGGAGGCCCAAATTCAGGGCCAGATTGACAAGGGCGAAACCAAATTCGGGCCCCACTCCGAGGGAGATGTGATGAAGGGCAAAGGCCCCGGCGCACCTGCCGCTGGGCAGGCAGGCGCACGGCCTGGCTGCCGCTGGCGCAGAAACGACGCCCCTTATCGCGGCATTCAGGCTGTGGGGGAACATGAGCCGCTGGGCATCGTTTTCACCACCTACGGCGGCGGTTTCTGCGGCAGCCAGGAGGCCATGGCCACGCTGGAAATTCTGAAACTGTATCTCAAGATGAACAACGTGGTCACCATGGGCAAATTTGCCTGCTGCGGCAGGGAATTCGGCCCGGCCGGCCTGGACAAAGGGGAAAAGCCTCGCTGCAATCCCAACTTTGAGGTGGGCGATCCGGTTTACTACACCATGCCCGACGGCTCTCAGGAGCAAGGCTCCTACTTCTTCCACCATAACATGTGGGAAAAGCCTTCTCCCCGGGACGAGGGCAAAGCCCGGGCCCTGATTGCAGACTTTGTAGAGGACTATTTTCTAACCAATGACGGCGCACGCCGCCCCTATGGTTCAGAATACATTACCATCAGCTGAGAGAACAGGAGGAACCTATTTATGAATCTGGAAGAATTGTCCCTGCAGGTAGAGCGGCTCCAGGCAGCCCAGGCCTGCCGGAATCTTATGGGACGGTACGCCTATTATCACACCGCATTTCGGAATAAGGACTATATGACCCTTTGGGCTGACCGGGACGACTGCTATTTTAAATTTCCATTCGGACATTATGTCGGCATTGAGGCCATTCGCCACTGCTATCTCCATGAACACGGCGACCGGGACGATCCGGGTATGGACGTGAAAATGCGCGGCATCATGACCATGCACCAGCTGGATACGGAGGTTCTGGAAGTGGCGGCGGACTGTAAAACCGCCAAAGGCGTCTGGATCTCCCCTGGCCACGAGACGTTCCTGCGCAATCCGGAAAATGTCGATCCTGTGGCAGAGCCGGAAAAGCTGGTGCCGGATCCCATGTGGGCCTGGTCCAAATACGAGGTGGAATTCATCCGGGAGGCCGATGGCCAGTGGAAAATCTGGCACATGATCCTCTATCCCCTGTTCAAAACCAACTATCATACCGCCTGGACCGAAGGCGAGAGCATTGTCGAGCAGCCTATCAACCCAGACGAAAAGAACGCCATGACCGGCCAGAAAGCCCCTGACTTCTGGCAGTGGAGCCCAACGGCCATCTATCCGGCCAGCGAGCCGGAGCCTCCGGTCCCCTATGCCAACGCGGCGGACATGCCCAGCAAAATCATCGTCCCAGAATCTTGACACGGCAAGTCCTATTTGATACCTTGGAAGTGTGGTTGGCAGCGGCCCGCGGCAGTCGCAAAAAACCTTCCGCCGCAGGCTTGGGATGCCGCAGCAAACCGCCCTGGGACGGGCTGCGCCCGTCATCCGGATGATACAGCGGCGCTGGCCAATCTGAACAATTTCAAAAGGAGCGATTCAAATGCACTATCCGTTGCTCTTTACTCCCCTGCAAGTGGGCAATCTGACCTTTCGGAACCGGCTGCTGTCCGCGCCCAACATGATGTGCGCCCTGAACCCGGACGGCAGCCCCACGGACACCATGGTGGCCTATTATGAAGAAAAGGCCCGCGGCGGCGCGGCACAAGTAACCGTCGGCGATACGCCGGTAGAAGAGCGGGGATTCACCACCCCCCGCCACCCCATTGTCAACGCCTCCACGGTTCAGAAGTGGTCCGAGGTAGCCCGGGCCATCCGGCAGCACGGAGCTGTGGCCAGCCTGGAACTGAACCACGGCGGCCGGGTCTCCAATTCCGCCGTCACCGGCTTTCAGACCCTGGGGCCCGTGGACGAGGTCAAAGCCAACGGGACCACTGTCAAAGGCGCCAGCGCCCAGGAACTGGAGGAGCTGGCCGCAGCGTTTGCCAATACGGCGCGTCTGGTGAAGCAGGCCGGGTTTGACATGCTCATGCTCCACGGCGCGCATGGCTGGCTGCTGGATCAGTTCCTGTCTCCCAAGTACAACCGCCGCACGGATGGCTTTGGCGGCAGCTTGGAGAACCGGGCGAAATTCCCGCTGATGGTCATCGACGCAGTGCGGGCGGCTGTCGGGCCAAAGTTCCCCATAGAATACCGCGTCGGGCCGGAACTGATTGAGGGCGGACTGTCTGTGGAAGATGTCGTGGCCTTTTGCCGCCTCATCGAGAATAAGGTGGATCTGATCCATGTATCGGCGGGCCTGGACACCGTACCTGATTTTGCAGTCAAAACCCATCCCACCATGTTCCTGCCCCACATGCCCAACGTGCAGTATGCCGCGGCGGTCAAACAGGCTGTGACCAGGTGTCCCGTGGTTGCCGTCGGTTCCATCACGTCTCCGGAAGAGGCCGAGCAGGTTCTGGCAGAGGGGAAAGCCGACGCTGTAGCCATGGTCCGCAGCCTCATTGCCGACCCGTATCTGCCCCAAAAGGCCCGTGAGGGCCGCACCGGCGACATCCGCCCATGTCTGCGGTGTCTGGACTGCCTGACCGGCATGCAGACCAAAACGCAGTTTGCTTGCGCCGTCAATCCCCGCACTGGTCACGAGTTTCGGCTTGATGTATCCGAAAAGCCAGCCGCCAGCAGGAAGACCGTCCTGGTGGTGGGCGGCGGCCCCGGCGGTCTGACGGCCGCAGCCACGGCGGCCCGGCGCGGGCATCGGGTCATTCTGGCAGAGAAGGACGGCAGCTTGGGCGGCCTGCTGAAATTCACGGACTATGACACTCTGAAATCGGATCTGAAACGGCTCAAGGATTACCTGATCCGGCAGGTGGAGCAGGCCGGCGTGGAAGTACGTCTCAATACCACGGTGACGCCGGACCTGGCCGCAGCTCTGCAGCCGGACGCCCTGCTGATCGCCGCAGGCTCCACGCCGGTGGTGTTCCCACTGCCGGGCATTGAGACAGCCCAGCACGCCACCACCGCCTATACCAATCTGGATGCCCTGGGGCAGACCGTGGCCGTTATGGGCGGCGGCCTGGTGGGCTGCGAGACGGCGCTGTTTCTGGCGGAAACGGGTCGGGACGTCACCATTATTGAAATGCAGGACGCCGTGGCCCCCGATGCCAACTGGATGCACCGGACGGCTATGCTCCAGCGCTTTTCCCAGACGCCGAATCTGCAGATCCGCACGGGCCTGCGCTGCGCCGCCGTGACGCCGGAGGGCGTGGAAGCCCAGGACAAAACCGGCGCATCCGTTTTGATTCCTGCCCAAAGCAAGATTTACGCCTTCGGCCAGCGGGCTGTCCCCGTGACCGGCCTGATGCAGCTGGAGATTCCGGTCATCCGTGTCATCGGCGACTGCCATCAGGTGGGCAAAACCAACGGCGCCATCTTTGACGGCTACCATGCCGCCATGGATCTTTAAATCTGAAAAGCAACATATTATCCATATCACGAAAGGAGCAGCCATGGAAGCAATCTTCGAGACCTTCACGCCCGGCCAATACCTGGATTTTGAAAAAGATCTGGTGGAACAGAAAAAGCGGGACTTTGCCGCCGTCCTGGATGGCACCGCCCCCCAAAGGCCAGAGCCGCCTGCCAAGCCCTATACCCAAGAGGAAATCCTGGCCTACAACAAAAAATGGGATCCCTACAACCCGTTGTTCAACGATCCGGAGTATGCCAAAGCCGCCGGTTACAGCGGCGTACCCGCCGCACCGGGCTTCTGCGGCCGCCCCGCAAACAGTGTGCGGCCGTTTCCCAAAGACATCTCCGACGGCGGCTTCTATTATACCAACGACGGCTCTGACATCTATACAGCCCGTCCCATTGTGGCCGGCGACTTTCTGGTAACAGGCCCTTCCGAACCGCTATTTGAGGAAGTCACTATCCCCGGCAGCGTCTGTCGGGAGTGGATCATGGGCGGCAGGGGCACACTGGTGGACAGCGCCACCGGCCAGGTGGTAGTTTCCTGCATCGGCAACACTCGGGAGTGCTGGAAAAAGCGTGCCGACGGCGGCGAACCCATTTCCTTCTACGAGAATATGACCGAGTGGTGCACCTATTTCCCGCCGGCCCATGTCACCACCGACGAGGATTGGGCAACCATCCGGACACTGTGGGCCAATGAAAAAATCCGCGGTTCGGAGCCGCTGTACTGGGAAGACGTAGACATTGGCACCTTTGTGCCGGAAACCTGTTCCGGCCCCATCACTTACATGGACATGGCCGCCTGGTATGGCAGCGTACAGCTGACCCGTGAGATGCTCTCCAATCCGGAGTTCACCAAAACCTGCTTCCGGGACATCAACGGCAACTACCTCTTCGAAACAGCCATCCATCTGGGCGGCCGCAATGTGCCCGGCGCCCGCATGGTGTTCTTCAATGATACCGCCGCCCACCATGTGGCACGGGCCGTCACCAATTTCATCGGCGACCAGGGCTATGTCTGCCGCTATGCGTGGCGATTCTATCCCTTCTATCGGGAGATGCGCAACTATAAGCCCCATGACTACGATCTGATTTGTCAAGTGGTTCCCGGCTATGAAAACCGCCCCCTGAACCGCCACGGCGCAGAGGGCGACACGGTCATCGGCAAAGCCTACGTCTATGACAAATATATTGACGGAGCGGGCCGCCACATCATCAAGCTGTGCGGTTGGGGCGAGACCCTGGACGGCGACATCATCGAGGTATGTCCCATGGAGGCTGTGCTGCCCAGTCGGGCGGAATAACCCGTTTCGCTTCTCTCAATTCCCGCATTCCCCGTCCGGGCTTCGCAGGCCCCCTGTCCCAAAGCCCAATTTATCAACATGATTTTTTGACAGTCTCAGCCGCCGCGAAACGACTATATTTCGCGGCGGCTTCCGCTGATCCGGCTCCGTACTTTTCCCATGCGGATTTCATTTTCCCCGGAAAACACTGTACGGTGCTTCACGACCTGGAGGCGAACAGAGACGCCAGCCGCGATACCGGTCTCTTTGCTTAGCCCCCGGCATCTGCGCCCCCTTTTATGGCATTCAGCGGAGCTCCCTTTCGCTTTGTCCGGCGGCGGGTCACAGACCGCATTGCCACTGCGCCGCCCACCAACAACGGCAAATAATAGTTTACGCCGCGGCACAGCAGCACCGCTGGCACCACCAACTCACCGAAGGCGCCCGTGTGCACCAGCAGGAAAATTGTCTCGGTCACACCCGCGCCACCGGGCAGCGGCAGAGACTCCGTTGCCATGGTCAGCACCGCCTGGGCCGCCAGAATCGCAAAAAACGAATTTCCCGACAGGCTAAAAGCACGATAGACCCAGTAAGGCACCGAATACAGCGCCAGTAAATGCACCGTTGTCAGGCCCAGCAGCACCGCCATCGTCCCCGGATGAGTACGGATGAACTGCGCCCCCTGCTGATATTCCTCCACCTGCGCATGAACCTTTTCCAATGCAGCACTCTGATCCCGCAGAACACGCAGACGGGCCAGCAGGCGGACAGTCCGCTCGGCCGCCGCAGGAACCAGCCGTTTGGAAAATACCACAGCGCAGAATGCCACTACCAATACCGCCTGTGCGCCTGCGCCGTACAGCACTAAAATGCTCCAATTTCCCATGGCATTGCACAGGCTGCCGCCGCCAATGCACAGGGACACGCCGCCAATGAGCAGCACCGAAATGTGATAGCACAAATTAAACAGCAATAGGCACAGCGACGACACACCGACCGGAATCCCATCCCGCCACATATACCAGATCTGGGACGGCTGGCCACCACAGCACCCCGGCGTGATCGAACTGAAGTAGAAATCGATCAGCGCATATCCGCCGCACCGCCCCAGGGGGATCTCATCGCGCAGCGTTCCCAGGAGCATCCGCAGCGCGCCCGCTTCACAGGCGAAAAACAGGCCCATGGCCCCCGCAGCCGCCAACAGGAATTTCCCATCGATTTGCGTCAGCAACGCCGCCAATGCCGGCAGCTCCTGATCCCGCAGGAGGAACCAGGCCGTCAGGCCCAGGATCGCCGCCAGCAATAAGAGGCTCAGCGCCTGTTTTCGCTTACTGCGCGCAATTTCCGCCATATGCCGCCCTCCCTAAATCCGCAAACCGGTATTGTTGACGCAGCTCTGGCAGGACGGTGCCCAACGCCTCCAGCGTCCGGCCTGCCGCCCCCGGCGCACCGCCGGTGCCCTCGCCGGAGTCGTGAAGCAGCAGCACATCTCCGTCGCAGCAGCGGCGGCGCAGCTTGTCCACCAGTCCTGTCACCGTGCTGTCCGCCCGCCAGTCCTGCACCATAACCGTCCACAGAACCGGTTCCATCCGGCGGCGGCGCAGCATCCACAGGATCACCAGATTGAAGCACCCATGAGGCGGACGGTACCACTGGGGCGGCTGGCCGGTCAAGCTCTCCAGCATGGTGCAGCCCCGGCGAGAATCCAGCCAACTGGCCAGCGGGCCGCGAAGCAGCGGGTTCCGGTGGCGGGCGCAGTGCAGCGCAACCACATGGCCCTCCCTCTGCATCCGCGCCACCAGTTCCGGATGCTTCACCGCCTTCTCTGCCACCAGGAAAAACATGGCCTTCACCTGCTGGACCTCCAACAGATCCAGCAGCTGCGCCGTATAGACAGCGTCGGGGCCGTCGTCAAAGCTCAGCAGCATCTGCCCGTTGCCTGCCGGAAGGCGCCACCGCCGAAAATACTTCATCCAGATCGTCGGTCCCAAGGCGTATACCGTCCACACACACAGTGCCACACCACACAACTGCATCCAGTTCATTACGCCGCCCTCCTTTTGGTCAGGCCATCCAAATACCGGTTCAGAGCGTCTGTGTCCAGGCTGGCAGTGAACCGTTCCATCCGTTCGCGCACTTGCGCCAGCCGCGCTTTGTCCTCCAGCAGCTGCGCAATCAACGGTACTGCGTCCCGTGGCTTTTCCCGGCAAACGATTCCCAGCCCGTTTGCTTCCAGAAACCGGGCGTTATGCACCTCCTGCTCCAAAAACGGCTGAAAGGTCAGCAGCGGCAGCCCGGCATGGATGGCCTCAAACATGCTGACGCCGCCTGGCTTGCTGAGCAGCAGGTCTGCCTGCGCCATGTGCGCCGCCACCTGATCCGTATAGCCCAGCACCGTAATCTTGTCCCAGCGACCCTCCAGCCGCCGGCGGAGCGCCGCATTGTTGCCGGTGAGTATGGTGGTATGGACGCCGGGGAGTTGATTCAGCGCCCTGTAAAATCCCGTTCCATGCGGCAACAGCCCAAGACCACCGCCCATAATCAGCAGTTCCCGTCTTTCACTATCCCGGTTCTGTACCGGTTTGAACGCCCTGCTGACCGGAATGCCGGTGACGCAGATCTGCGGCGCCGCCACACCGCGGTGCAGAAGGCTCTGCTTCGTCTCTTCCGCTGCCACCAGATACAGCGCAGTCTCCCGGTTGACCCAAACATTATGGCTGGTCACATCCGTGATGCAGGTGAGCAGCGGTGTCTGGCACCGGTGCAGCCGTTTGTAGTCCGCCATAAGCCGGGCTGCCGGCGAATAGGTACTGATGACTACGTCCGGCTGAAGTTCCTGCAGCTTCAGATCCAACGCCTGCAGCAGCCGTCTTTGAAACAGGCCGTCGTCCTGTTCTTCCGTCCGCTCGCTGCCAACAGCATGACGGTAAGCCAAATTGAATAGAGAACTGCCCTTGGATACCAGTTTCTCATAGGACCGGCAGATTGCCGTCCAACTCTTTGAAAATCCGGCAGCATAGACATCAAATACCTCCACCCGTTCCACATCGCGCCGGTCCGTCAGTTGATCCGCCAGCGTTCTGGCAGCTGACAGATGCCCCATTCCAAAGCTTCCGGTCAATATCAGAATTTTCATACTCTGCTCCTCCTCGTCATCAAAAGCGCCATGTAAGGCGTTGTTTTTTTGCCTGCTGTTATTGTAAAAAACAACGATTAAGATTGAAGACGGCAGGAGTTTAAGAATCTTTAAGAACACCGTGAAAACAGATTAAACTGTCCCAATACAGCTTTTCAGCCCCCAGAGACCCGGACCCGCAAACACAGGGGGCCGGTTCTCTGGGGGCTGCAGTACTCAGTCCTCTGTCAGCAGAACTCCCGACTTTAAAATTCCTGACAGCACTTCGCGTGACTCCCGCCGGATTCTCTCCAGGGAGTTGCGTTCTACCAGGCCCTCATTGACAAAGCCGAACAGGCCAAAGCACAGGAATGCCGTGATTTTTCTGGCAGAATACCGAACGTGAAACGAGGTCTCCGTGTGCTTTGTCCGCGTCTCTACGGCCTGAAAGAGCTGATTGAAAAATGCCGCTGCCAAATAGGGATTCCGCTCCGGCGCCGTGTGCCGAAAAAATCGATTCTGTTCAAAATACACCGTCAGAATGGCATCCAACAGATTTAAATAGCTGCTGATTGGATCTGCGGCAGTGTTGTTGGCTGCCTGAAGCCGCCGGTACTCCTCCAGGCCCAAAGCCACCATGTCCTCGAAGATCTCGTCGACCAGTGCATATTTGTCTTTGTAATGGGTATAAAAGGTAATCCGGCTCACATATGCCTGATCACACAGTTCCTTGACGGTGATCTGTTCAAAGGGCTTGTCTTCCAGCAGCTGGATCAGCGTCTGCTTCAGAATTCCTTTTGTCTTGGTAACGCGCTTATCTTCCATGGTGCTTCACACTTCCTTTACACTTTCAGAAATTTGTATAAATATGTGGTTGATTGTAAAATCAAGTTGAACACCTAACA
>CBCPMX010000053.1:0-37673 GCA_965120355.1 uncultured Oscillospiraceae bacterium | reverse complement strand
TCGGAAGTGTTCAACTTGTTATTGCAATTTGCGAAAATATATAATAAGGAGGCAATGATTGAGTTGGAGGTACAGTGTATGGCATATCGGGTGGCCATCTGCGACGACAGTCCCCAGGATTCCGGTTTTGTACGCGCCATCCTGGAGGACTGGGCAAAATCGCGGCAGGTGCAGATTCAGTCGGAAATCTATGCCTCGGCGGAGAGGTTCCTGTTTCACTATGCCGAGGACAAGGACTATGACATTCTGCTGCTGGATGTGGAAATGGGCGCCATGGACGGCGTCACCATGGCAAAGCAGGTCCGGCGGGACAATGAAGCGGTGCAGATTGTCTTTATCACCGGCTACTCGGATTATATTGCAGACGGCTATGACGTGGCGGCGCTCCACTATCTCATGAAGCCGGTCAACCGGGAAAAGCTTTGTTCCGTGCTGGATCGCGCACTGGAAAAGCGGCGGCAGAACGAGCGATGTCTGAACTTGGAGCTATCCGGGGAACTGGTGCGTATCCCGTTGTATGAGATCCGGTATTTGGACGTGCACCAGAACTATGTAACTGTCCATAGCAAGCAGGACTACACCGTCAAGCGCCCCCTGCACGAATTTGAAGAACTCCTGGACGAGCGGTTTTGCCGTGTAGGACGGGCCATGATTGTCAATCTGCGCTGCATCCAGCGGGTTGCCAAGTCTCAGGTGATCCTGTCCGACGGCACGGCACTGCCCCTGCCCCGAGGCGCGTATGAACCGCTCAACCGGGCCATCATCGCCCATACATGACCGGTGACCGGACCCGCCGGAGGAAGGAGACTGCCCATGTCCCTCTTTGCAAAACAGATCGACAAGCGCATTGCCGCTTATCAGCGGGAGCTGATTGACACCCACTATCAGGAGGTGGAAAATATGTACCGCCAGATCCGCGGCTGGCGGCACGACTACCGGAATCACATTCAGCTCATGAAGGTTCTGGCTGCCAACGGGGATTTGGACGGCCTCAAGAGATACCTGGATAAACTGGACACGGACCTGAACACAGTGGACACGGTGATCAAGACCGGCAACGCCATGGCCGACGCGATTTTAAACAGCAAAATCTCTCTGGCCCGCGCCAAACACATCACCGTCCATGTGGACGCCCATATTCCCGTAAAGCTGAACATGTCGGAGCTGGATCTGTGCGTCATTCTGGGCAATTTGTTCGACAACGCCATGGAGGCCAGCATGGCCCTGCCGGAAGAGGCGAGGATGATCCGGGTCTACATGGACATGAAAGGCACCCAGCTGTACATCTCCTTTACCAATTTCACCGCCGGAAAAAGCTGGAAAAGCCGGAAAAAAGCTGGAAAAAGTGGGCAGCCTGTTCAAGACCTCCAAAGGCGAAGGCCATGGCTTTGGCCTGATCCGCATCGATCAGATTGTCGAGCGGTTGGGCGGTTATCTGAGCCGCAACAGTGAGGACGGCGCGTTCACCACTGAAATCCTGCTGCCCCAGACGTGAGACCTGACCAGAATGCGCCGGTTCCCGGAAAAAGTTCTGTGTTGTGCAATTCATCCCCCAAAAACGACAATTCGTCCCCCAATTGCGCAGGGGGCGAATTTTTGTGTTATCATACAGCCACGAGGTGAACCGATATGCAATCCAAACAAAACCGAACCTATTCCATGTGGCAGAACACCGGATTTATGCTCAGGACCGCGTGGCCGCACACCAAAAGTGTGCCGCTGCTGTGCCTGGCTCTGGCGGTGGTCACCGCCGGCCAAACCGTGGCGGAGCTGTTGATCGCCCCGGCAATTTTGGACCGGGTGGAGACCGCAGCCCCCTTGGGCCAGCTGGTGCGGACGATTCTGGCCTTCAGCGGCGTCATACTGCTTCTGTCTGGCCTGAAGGCATATCTGAATGAAAATACCCTCTTTGGCAGAATTTCAGTCCGCACCAAAATTATGGCCATGATTAACAGCAAAAAGGCCGGAACTTCCTATGCCAATCTCCTGGACACCAGATTTTTAAATATGGAAGAGAAAGCACGGGATGCTACCAACTCCAACCAAAAAGCCACCGAGGCTGTCTGGACCACCTGGACGGCAATTCTCACCAATTTCCTGGGCTTCGTGGTCTATCTGGCGCTGCTGTCGGGCCTGCACCCGCTTTTGATGGTGGTAGTGTGCGTGACTGCCGCCGCCGGCTACTTTATCAACAAGCGTATCCAGCAATGGGGCTACCGCCACCGGGAGGAGCAGGCTGCCTATGACAAGCAGCTGGGCTATCTGCGCAGCACGGGCCTGGACCGGAGCTACGCCAAGGACATTCGGATCTTTGGCCTGCGCGGGTGGCTTGACGAGGTCTGGAACAAGACCTTGCGGCTGTATCAGGCGTTTTTGCGCAAGCGGGAGTCGGTCTACATTTGGAGCAGTGTGGTGGACCTGGTGCTGGCGCTGGCGCGCAACGGCGTAGCCTATGGATACCTGATCTGGCTGACCCTCCACGACGGGCTGCGGGCATCGGAATTCCTGCTGTATTTCAGCGCCGTCAGCGGCTTCTCCACCTGGATCACCGGCATTCTGGAGCAGTTCAGCACCCTCTATCAGCAGAGCCTGGACATTTCCACGGTGCGGGAATTCCTTGAGTGGCCGGAGCCTTTCCGATTTGAAGACGGCGCGCCGCTGGAAAAGGATCTGCAAACCCCCTACGAGCTGCGGCTGGAGGACGTCTCCTTCCGCTACCCCGAGGCCGAGGCGGATACGCTCAGACACATCGATCTGACCATCCATCCGGGCGAAAACCTGGCCATTGTGGGCCTCAACGGCGCAGGCAAAACCACCCTGGTGAAGCTGCTGTGCGGCTTTCTCGACCCGACGGAGGGCCGGGTGCTGCTCAACGGTCAGGACATCCGGCAGTACAACCGGAAGGACTATTACCGCCTGTTTTCCGCAGTGTTTCAGGACTTTTCCGTACTGGACGCCACCGTGGCCGAAAATGTGGCCCAGCAGGTGGACGGCATTGACGAGCAGCGGGTCTGGACCTGCCTGGAGCAGGCCGGCCTGACCGAAACCATCCGCAAGTTGCCCAACGGCCTGCAGACCCACATCGGCCGGCAGGTCTGGGAGGACGGCATCGAGCTGTCCGGCGGCCAGACCCAGCGGTTGATGCTGGCCCGGGCGTTGTACAAAGATGGGGCGATCCTGGCTCTGGACGAACCCACCGCTGCCCTGGACCCCATCGCCGAAAACGACATCTATCTGAAATACAACGAAATGACCGCCGGCAGGACCTCCCTGTTCATCTCCCACCGGCTGGCCTCCACCCGTTTCTGCGACCGCATCCTCTTTGTAGACGGGGGCCGCATCGCCGAAGAAGGTACCCACGAGTCACTCTTGGCCCTGGGCGGCGGCTATGCCAGGCTGTTTGAAGTCCAGAGCCAGTACTACCAGGAAGGAGATGTCCACCATGTCCAATGAAAAATCCCTGTCCTATGCCCAGAGCTGGAAACTGAATTTGCGGGCCTGGAACATCCTGCGAAAGCTCTGCCCCGAATATTTTGCCGCCAAGCTGCTCCACAGCGCCGCCGCGGCCCTGAGCCCCTACGTGACGATTTGGCTGTCCGCCCAGCTGCTCAACGAGCTGTCCGGCGGGCGGGATCCGGAGGCGCTGGTGCGCTGGGTTGTGATTCTTCTGGCCAGCGGCGCGGCTCTGACCCTGCTGAGCGGCGCGCTGGCCCGCTGGGCCGCATACGAGACGGACAATCTTCAGCAGCTCAGCAGCCGGATCTATATGGAAAAGATGATGAACCTGGACTATGCCGACGTGGACCGGCAGGCGGTGCTGGATCTCTACTCCCAAATTGAGCAGAATAACCGTTGGTCCGGCTGGGGCATTGCCAGAGCGCTTTGGCTGTATGAAGATCTGATCACCGCAGTCATGCGGCTGCTGGGCGGCGTCGCCCTGGCGGTCAGCCTGTTCACAGCCCAGGTTCCCCAGGACAGCGCCCTGGCGGTTTTGAACAATCCCCTCTTTGCCGCCGGAATCTTTGCCCTGCTGCTGGTCATTGCGTTTGCCTCCGCCGGCAGCGCCAACCGGGGCGCCAGGTACTGGACCCGCTATGCCTCCAGCGCCACCCAAGGCAACCGCTTCTTCAACTTCTACGGCAAGATCAGCACCGAGGCCAAGCGCGCCCCTGACCTTAGAATGTACGAACAGCAGGACCGGGTCTGTAACGTCTACATGGCCAAAAGCAACTTCTTTGAACCGGGCTCGCCCATTGCCAAAACGGCCAAGGGGCCCATGGGCCTGTGGGCTGGGGTCTCCAATGGCATTTCCGCGGTTCTGACCGGCGCGGTATACCTGTTCGTGTGCCTGAAGGCCTGGTGCGGCGCCTTTGGCGTGGGCTCGGTGACCCAGTATGTGGGGGCCATCACCAATTTGCTGCTGGGCATCTCGGATTTGCTGAAGAATCTGGGCCTGATGCGCTCCAACGGCGCCTTCCTCCAGACCACCTTTGAATTTCTGGACATTCCCAACAAGATGTACCAAGGCAGCCTGACCACCGAAAAGCGCGCCGACCGTCAGTACGCGGTGGAGTTCCGGGATGTGTCCTTCCGGTATCCCGGCTCAGATCAGTGGGCCCTGCGGCACGTGAATATGAAGTTCCGCATTGGCAGCCGCCTGGCTGTCGTGGGCCTCAACGGCGGCGGCAAAACCACATTCATCAAGCTCCTTTGCCGCCTCTACGACCCCACCGAGGGGCAGATCCTCCTCAACGGCATCGACATCCGCAAGTACCGCTATGACGACTATATTCAAATTTTCTCCGTAGTCTTCCAGGACTTTAAGCTCCTGGCCCTGCCCCTGGGCGAAAATGTGGCCGGCAGCGCCGCATACGACCGGGATTTGGCCTGGGACTGCCTGAAAAAAGCCAGCTTTGACACCCGTCTGGAACACATGCCCCACGGCTTGGACACCTATTTGTACAAAGATCTGGACTTGGAGGGCGTGGAAGTCTCCGGCGGTGAGACCCAAAAAATCGCCATTGCCCGGGCGCTGTACAAGGACGCGCCGTTCATCATTCTCGACGAACCCACCGCCGCCCTCGATCCCATTGCAGAAGCGGAGATCTACAGCAAGTTCAACGAAATTGCCGGCGACAAGACCGCCATCTATATCAGCCACCGGCTTTCTTCCTGCAAGTTCTGCGATGAAATCGCGGTGTTTGACAGCGGCAAAGTGGTTCAGCAGGGCACCCACGAGTCTCTTGTGACCGACGAAGGCGGCCTGTACTACGCCCTCTGGCATGCCCAGGCCCAGTATTATACGGAAAGTGCCTGAACACACAGTCCAAAGCAGCCCCATCTGCCTATGGCAGATGGGGCTGCTTTATGGAAAGATGCACAAATTGTGGAGGTAGAAAGATGGAAAACTGCAAGTTTTTTTCGACTGTTTTCGATACAATGAGTTTACCTGAATCAATCTCAAAGGAGGCACTCCATATGGCAATCAAACAAAGAGGACTCATTCTATACGCATCCATCACCGGCAACACTGAACAGGTCGCCAAAGCCTTTGAAAAAGCTTTCCTCGGCTGCGGCTGGAGCTGCGATCTGGTGAAGATCGACGGAAAAACGAACTTCAAGCAAACGCCGGTCTATTTTGATGACTATGACATTGTCTGTCTCGGCAGTCCCGTTATGGCCGGGATTCCGGCTCCCAATATCGGACGTGTCCTGGGGCTGACGCAACCGGAACCGCCCCGCATGTGGCGCGGCGGCATGGGGCCCGGCATGGATATGCAGGGCGGCCCGTCCCCGGATGTCAAAGCCGTCGTGTTTGCCACTTATGCAGGCGCCATTCGGGAGGCTTACTCCACCTTGGCCGTGGAAAAACAGTATCTGGAGTGTCTGCGGCTGAAGATTGTCGGCCAATTCTCCTGCCCTGGCTGCGAAATCTCCCACATGGCCGTGGACCGCACCGCCGCCATTATGGGCGTTCAGGTGGAAAAGGCCGCGCCGCTGGTGCAGCTGTATAAGACCAACCCGGATGACCCCGCTTTTGCCAAGTTGACGCCGGAAAAACATCAGGCCATGCGGGACGCCGTGGCAGACCCACGCGACATGCCGGACTATGAGGGCATGGAGCACTTTATCGCCCCGAAGTATGATCTGGAGAACCGGCCCAACGCCCACGATCTGACCATGGCGGAGTATTTCATGCAAAATCTGATCCAGGACTATTTCTTTGGCCGCACCGTGCCGCAGGAATCCCACGGAGAATATCTTTGTATCGGTTGACGTCCCACAGCTTGCCTGACGCAATGCGCTTGTTGAGGAGGAAACTTTATGAGAACGAACCGCATATTGTCGATGCTTCTGAGTTTGATACTGTTTCTCGGCGGACTGACGGCCTGCGGCAGCGTAACGGCTGACGTTCCTGCCGCCGAGCCTGCAGAAGTTGTGGAAACGCCGCAGGAATCTGCCGCTGTGTCCGAAACACAGTCCATCGAGACAGACCCTGTACAGGAAGAATCCGAAACCTCTGCCCCGGAAGATCCGGAATCTGACGCTGAACCCACGAAAACCGTCTATCCCATCTATGAAGCACCTGTCAGCTTCACCTGGTTGGACATCCGAAATGTGGACTACGAACAGGGCGTTATCACAGACGGCTTGGCGGAAAATGAAGTCTACCAATATATCTCGGAACTGCTGGGGATTCAAATCGAGTGGGATCTTCGCATGGATGCCAGCACCGTCTATCCGCTGATGATCGCCGGCGGCGACTATCCAGACTGCTGGGGCAGCAAGCTGGGCGACTACTATCCCTCTTTTGACACAGCGCTGGAGGAAGAGATCATCATTTCCCTGGATGCATATATGGACGGCTACCTGCCGAACTATAAGCAGGCGCTGCTGGACTATGGCCTGTATGAAGCGGCCCAGGCTGACAACGGGTTCCTTGGCGTACTGCCCATCAACACCGGCTATACGCAGTTTGGCGGACAAATTCGCGGCGACATTCTTGACGAACTGGGACTGTCTCTTCCGGAAACTTTCGACGAATTTCACGATATGCTGCTTGCCATGAAGACCGCATACCCCGATTCCGAGCCGCTGATCCTTTCCAAAGATGGCAGTCAGAACTGCTCCTGGCTGGGTGGCGGACTTGGTGTGATGACTACGGTCACCTGGCGGCCCTTCTATTCTCTGAATCTGTATCAGATCGACGGCGAGGTAAAGCTGGGGCTGCTGGAACCGGAATACCGGGAATATTTGGAGATGCTGGCGCAATGGTACGCTGAGGGCCTTCTCTACCGCGACTTTTTCACCAACAACGGCATGGGCCCGCCCCAGGACGCCATTTCCAGCAACACCAGCTTCGTCTGGTACGGCGCGGTCAATGAGATCCCTACCCTGACCAGCATCCTTACCGATGAAAATGCCTATATCATAGGCATGGCCGATGTGACCCGCACCGCCGGTGAAACCATCCATCTGGGCGACAACACCGCCCGCTATGTGACGCTCAGCCAGGGGTATGCCATATCCACAGACTGCGCGCACCCGGAGTATGTCCTGCAATTTTTCGACTATCTCTACACAGACGAGGGGTATATGTTGGCCAACTATGGCTTTGAAGGAGAAACCTACACAATCGAGAACGGCGTCCCTGTCTACACCGATATGATCTTAAATAACGACACATATACCTATGTCAGCGCGCTGTCCAAATATTGTCTCTACGAAGGCCCCTTTGCGCTGGACGTGGGCCGCTACTACGCCGCATTTGACGCCAGCCAGGTCGCAGCCATCGAAGCCTGGGAATCCAACCGCGACGAGGACTGGAATCTCTCTGCCAATGTGACTCTCACGCCTGAGGAATCCGAGCGCCGCGCCACACTGACCCAGGAGGTCGGCACATACTGTTCAGAAATGATCTTGAAATTCATCGTGGGCGATCTGTCCGTGGCGGACAACTGGGATACCTTCCAGGAAACACTGGTTTCTCTGGGCGCCAATGAGATCGTCGAAATCACACAGGCGGCTTTGGACCGCCTCAACGCACAGTAAGGAGGCAATCTGTTTGCAGTCCCCCTATCCGCACCTGCTGACGCCGCTGGTCCGCCGCGGAATTGTCATCCGAAACCGCATGGGCATGTCCCGGGCCTATCCGCCGTTCTCCACCGGCGTAGAGTCCACGGAAGTCCGGGAATCCCTGATCCCCTACGCGCAGTATATGGCCCGGAACGGCGCGGCAATCGTGACCCTGCCCAGCGGCCGCGGGCAAAATCCGGACAGCCGTCCCATGAAGCAGCCCTTCCCTCCCCCCGAACCCGCAGGGTCCGGCGCAGAACCGCCGGACCCCTTCGCCGAAGGCGGCGGCCCCCCTCCTCCCGGCGCCATGGGCGGCCCGGACCTGTCCATCGCCAATGTCAAGCTGACCTATATCCATGCGGTGCAGGCTATCCATGATCAGGGTTCCCTAGCCATGGGCTCACTGATGGAACTGGAGCCCTCCGGCTGGGAATTTGACGAAATTCCCGCAGAAGCGCTGGACCGGCTCACAACACTGTTCGCAAGCCGGTGCCGGCTGTACCGCGACCTGGGCTTTGACGGCGCGGGCTTCTATATGTGCTACAACAGTTCGCTGCTTGCAAAGTCCCTATCCCGCCAGTGCAACCACCGGCAGGATCGCTATGGCGTTCCGACAGCCCTGGCGAAGGAGGCGTTTGAAAAGGCCCGGCTGGCCTGCGGGAACCGATTCCTTCTGGAGCTGCAAGTCAGCGGCGAGGCGGCAGACGGCGGTTATTCCACCGAAGACCTGGGCGGATACCTCCGCGCCTGGGCGCCGCTTATCGACATAGTGCAGCTTCGCGCGCCAACCGTCGAATCCGCGCATCCCATTGGCCTGAATTCTACGCCGGAACTGCCGCTGACCCTGCAATACGCACGAGTGCTGAAATCCATGGACATCGATGTTCTCCTTGCCCCCATAGGCGGGTTTCAGGATCCCGCCCAAAACGAAGCCTTTCTGGCACAGGGAATGGCGGATATGATCTATATGGCCAGAGCGTTCCTCTGCGACCCCGGCTACTATCAGAAAATATTGGAGGGCCGCGGAACCGACGTCACGCCGTGTATCCGCTGCAACAAATGCCACACGAAGCCCGCCGAGCCAAATCCCGGCTGCTCTGTCAATCCCCTGCTGCAAAAGCAGCTGGAGCCGGGCTTCCTTCCGCCCAAGCGCACCAGTTCTCCAAAACAGATCGCTGTCATTGGCGGTGGTCCCGCCGGTATGCAGGCGGCCCTGACCGCGGCCTCCCTGGGCCATCAGGTCACATTGTTTGAGAAGGAAGCGGCCCTGGGCGGGCAGCTTCGGTTTGCCTCCGCACCGGACTTCAAATGGCCGGTCCGAAAGTTTCTGGAGCACTTGGAGACGCAGCTCCAAAAAGCCCCAGTCGCCGTCCGCTGCGGCACTGCCGCCACGCCTGCGCTGTTGGCGCAAAGTCCCTGGGACGCCATCTGGATCGCCACCGGCGCGCAGCCCACCAAGCCGGAACTGCCGGGGCTGGACCAGCGCCGCACTTATACAGCGTTGGAGGTTCTGGGCGGGACGCTGCCCGCCGGCAGGCATGTCGCCGTGGTCGGCGGCGCGGAAACCGGCACGGAAACCGCCCTATACCTGGCCAGAGCGGGCTATCAGGTGACCCTGCTGACCCGGCAGCGGCAGGCAGCCCACAACGCGCACGATGTCCACTATCGTGAAATTTGCGAAGAATATTGGCGCAGCGAACCGCGCCTGACCATTCTCACACAGGCGGAAACCACCGGCCTGACGCCTTCCGGCCTCACCTATCTGCACAGCGGCACGGAGCATACGCTTACCTGCGACGACATTGTTCTGTGCGGATACATGGAGCCGGTTCTGGAAGGCTTGGACGGATACGCTGCCCTCGCGCTGCAAATCCGTGTGCTGGGCGACTGCCGGAAGCCTGGCGACATCCGCTGCGCCATACGCGACGGCTTCTCCGCCGCTGTTACACTCATTTGAGCGCTTCCAACCGGCCTGAATTGTGAACCTCGCGATTTACGCGGTCTGGATCAGATCCATCACCGGTATAGTTTTTGCGGGCCAGGCTTCTCTGCGGAGCCTGGCCCGCACTGCGCATTTCTTTCAACAGTGTGAAACTTGCAGGATTTGCACACCTTGAATGCACAAATCCTTTCTGTTTCTCCGACGAAAATCGATATAAAATATCCATTTGACAGGAGGAACAGATATGAAAAAGAAACCGATCCTTGCAGTAACCTTGGTCATTGCAATACTGCTTACCATGCTGTGTGGGTGTGGGAACAGTCCCGCTGCCGCTGAATCTGCACAGCAGGAAGAATCCGTGTCCACACAGACAGCGCAGGCCCAAACATCGCAGAGCGCTGAAAGCCCTTCTTCCAGCCCCTCTGAGAGCGCGCCGGCGGCAGAGCCAGAACCGGAGATTCCGGTGGAAGAAACGGCAGCTGAGATTGCGTATCCCCTTTCAGACGAACCGGTCACCTTTGAACTCTGGTACTCCTTCCCAGGTGATCTGGCAGATACTATGGAGGAGTGGCTTCCCAAAAACAGTGTATTGAAGGCTGTGGAGGAAGTTACCAACGTCAATCTGACATTTATGCTGCAATCGGTCACCACGGCCACAGAAAACTTCAATCTGCTGGTGGTTTCCGGCGACTATCCGGATTTGTTCTATGATGCCGGCAGTTACTATTCAGGCGGTATGGACAAGGCCATTGAAGACAATGTCATTCTAGACCTGACGGATTTGATTCAGGAGAATGCCCCCCACTATTACAGCCTGATCTCGGAAGATCCGGAACTGTTGGCCGCGACCACCACTGCCTCCGGACGCTTTGCCGAAATTCACCGATTGTTGGCCGAGCCGGCCGCTTCCAGCACGGGCCTGGTAATTCGTCAGGACTGGCTGGATGCTTTGGGGCTTGAGACGCCCTCTACATTGGATGAATTTCACGATGTGCTGCTGGCGTTTAAAAATGAGATGGGCGCCACAGAGGCATATGGTCTGGCGGCAGGCGGGGTGCAGGACGGCAATCAGTTCACGTCTGCCTTTGACGTATCCGGTCAATATGCGGACTTCATGGGCACCTATCCAATCTATCAGGTAGACGGAGAAGTCAAATGCGGCTGGATTGAAGATGGCTTCCGGGACTATTTGGCTTTGATGCATCAATGGTATGAGGAAGGGCTGATCGGCCGGGATTTCTACATCGAAAACAACGGCCATGGGATTGAATCCAGCAAGACTACTACGGACCAGGTGGGGCTCTGGTGCCACGACTATTTCCAGATCGAGCTGCTGCAGAGCATGATGGCAGATCCCAACGCCAAAATCGTGGCCGTTGCCGACGCCGTTGCCTATGAGGGCCAGACGCTGCACTTCGGCGCTTCCAGCTCCACGTTGGGCGGCATCACGTGGGCTATCACCACTGACTGCTGGGATCCGGAGCTGTGCCTGCGGTACATTGACTACTTCTTTACCGAAGAAGGAAGCCTGCTTTGCAATTATGGCGTGGAAGGCGAAGGCCGGACTTATGACGCCGACGGAAATCCCATGTATACGGAACTGATCTACAACAACCCTGACGGACTGTCCATGCGGCAGACTCAGGTGATGTACACACTGACCATCGGCCCATTTGTAGAGGTTGAAAGCCGCGGCGATATTGCGTATAATGAAGTGGCCATTGAAGCCCGCCAAATCTGGGACAGCAACACCGATGACCTCTATACCATGCCCAACGGCGTTGCGCTGAATACGGAACAGGCGCAGGAATTTGCCAATTTGATTGGTGACATTACGACCTACGTCTCCGGCAAAATTATCGAATTCATCATCGGCTCGGATTCTCTGGACAATTGGGACAGCTATGTAGCGTCCATGCACAGCTTTGGCATTGACCGTGTGATTGAACTCTATCAGGAGGCATACGATTCCTTTGTCGGATAATCCAATGGGGCAGGGCGCTCCCCTGCCCCATCTTCTTCGCTGGAAAGGGGGCGCAGATGGATCAGAAATTGCCGCAGCTGTCCGGACCGAATCCTGTCTCTCCGGAAGACGCCTTCCGCCGGTTTCAAAACGACCGGTTCTGGACCGACGTGCTGTTTGAGAAATATCCTTCGCCGGCAGATGCGATATCCGCCATGCCGGCACTGCAAATCTCAAGCGGCCCCTTTTGGCCGGTCCTGATCCGGGTAAAACAATGGAATCAGGCGGCAGACTGGCGGAAGCGGTTCGACCTCGGCAGCACCATTGTGGAATCCATTTATCAGTGGCTGCACTGTGATCAATTTGAAAACGGCTGTGTTAAAATTGAAGACGGCCGGTATATTGCAATTCTTCGCAGCGCGACCTTTGCCAGCAAAGCTGCGCTGCTGCTGTCCTGCAGGGATCTGTCCGTCCAAGTGGCGGATTCCCTCGGGTGTGAATTATGCTGTTATGTTGCGCCGCCATCCGCGATAGAAGCGCTGTCTGCCGCCGCAGATCTTCTGATGGACGCGGATAAAAACAATGTCAGCGGAAGATCCCTGATGGTGCTGGAACAAGGCCATCCGTCCCGCGCGTTGGATGTGCTGCCAGACATGAAGCAGTGGTATTATCTCCTGTCTGAGCACAAATTCAATCAGCTGTTGATGGCGCTGGAACAGTTCTGGCTTCGGGACGGCACCGAGCTGCATGTCAGCCGCACCAGCCTGATCCAGTTCATTCAGGACTTCAACCAGCTGCTTTCTGCTTCACTGATGGAGAAATCCATTCCTTCGCGTCTGATTTTTGCTACGGAACGCGGGGTGGAGCTCTTGCGAAATGCGCAAAATTCGGTTTCCGACACACTGAATTGGTGCTTTTGGTCGGTTACCCAGTTCTCCGTGTACCTGGAGCAGGAGAACCGGAAGAAAAATTATACGGAGCAGGCCAAGGATTTCATTCGCCAGCACCTGAATCAGGAGTTCACCCGCCAGGAGATCGCCAGCTATGTGCATTTAAGTCAAAATCACCTGGCCCGCCTCTTTAAAAAAGAGACGGGAATGAGCATTTCCGAATATATCATTCAGGAACGGATGAAGCTGGCGTTTGAGCTGCTTGCGCATACGGATTTGCCGGTGGGTGAGGTTGCGGCGCGTGTGGGATATGAAAATTATTCCTATTTTCTGACGCTGTTCCGCCGCATCACCAATATGCGCCCCAGCGAGTACCGGAAACGCTGCCGGGATAACACAGAAGGAGGATTCCTATGGACGGGAAAGCACCGATTTTATATGCTTCCATGACCGGCAATACGGAATTGGTGGCAAAACAATTTCAGAGTACAATAGAACACTACGGCTGGTCGGTCACCGCGGTGAAATTGGAGCCTGATACAGACCTGGTAGGCAGCCAGATTTTTCTGGACAACTATGACTTGCTGTTACTGGGCTCTCCTGTGATCTCCAGCGCACCTTCCGAACTGGTCTCCAAGCATTTGGGGCTGGTAGAACAGGATCCGCCCAGGTTGTATACCAACCCACTGTTTTATCCCGGATCGCCCTTCCGCCCGGAGGACACTCCCCTGGGCGTGGTGTTCGCTACATATTCCGGTGAGACCTTTGGCCCCCACGAGGCGCTGGCTACGTTGGATATTCAGCAGATTTATTTGGAATATCTATATATTGATGTCATTGGACGGTTTGCCTGCCCAGGCAAGAAGCTCGCAAAAGATTTGCTGGAGATTTTGGCCCAGGAATTGGGGACCGATCTGCAAACCGCTTCAAATCTGGTTTCTCATTACCGGCAGGATCCGCATGCTCCACAGCTCCAGTGCTGCTCGGAAGATGCACTTGCGCTGATGCACCAGCTGCTATACCAGCAGCATGCACGCCCGCAGCATACGCCGGGGTTTATCAGCCCTGGTTCCTGGCACTGGGATTTGGACACCCGTCCCAACGCCCGGGATCTGCAAAAAGCGGATATCTTTTTGCAGGAGGTATTGGAGGGCTACTTTATGGGGGAAAATCTCCCCAAACCCACCAAGTCCGTCTTTACATCCATTGCATAACCGGTTGCGTCTTTGTATCGTGCATACGGCCCTGCAGCATCGCTGCAGGGCCGTATTTTGCCTATTTCACTTTTTCTGCCACAATATCGTCAGTATGGTCGGTGACATGCATAGTCAGGAAAATGGCGTCCCCTTCGATCCGGCCTTCAAATTGGAAGAGAGAACCCTGCGCCGTAACCGTCTCCACGCAAAAAGCGTCTGCCGTCCCGGAGCCGGTACGCAAGAGGTTGACATCCAGTTTTTCTCCCAGCTGCGGCAGCCGCGCTGGGCCGGGTCCGCCGGGACCAGGGGCACCGGAACCAGGTCCGCCGGGGCCGGGGCCACCTCGCTGCGCCAGCTCCTCCATCTGCCGCAGCATCTTTTCATCCGCCAGACAAAACATCTCTCCGGTAATTGCATCGCCATGGGTCTTCAGGATCAGATGGTTCTCCTTGACGCCGCCGGGCGAGTAGATACCGACCACATATTCGCCGTCCAGCTGGCCGGTCTGGCCGCCGACACGATACCCTGCTTCCAAGGGAATAGTTTCTCTGGTTGTCAGAGACAGATGCAGCACACGCTCCTCTGCCGTACCGCCCAGTTCAAAGGCCGTTCTGCCCACCATCGTCCGTATCGAAATCACAGGTTCCACGGATCCGGTCAATGGGCAGCGCTCTTCCGGCGCATAGGGATTTTCCAAATAGCCGCCCAGAGCCGCGCCTGCCTGCTCCAGGCACATCCGGCAGGGACGCGCGCCGCCTGGCAGCGGCATCTGCAATAGATAGGTTCCACTCAGCTGCATAAACGATCGCACCTTTCATAATTGGTATGGTTTTTATTGTATGGGATGCGGCCGGTGTGTACAATATGGATTTTCACCGTGTCTCCTGCACGAATTGTGCATCTGGAAAATGCACAATTCGTAGATACAGTTTGGTGGAAATATGTCTGGCATTTTGATTGAAAGTTTTTTATACTGCGTATACCGTCATTTAGAAAGGATGATTTCAGTGTCGAGAAAAGCCCTGATCCTGTACGCATCGGTCACCGGCAATACAGAAAAAATCGCAAACTGCTTCCGGGAGGCTCTGGAGGAGCAGTCCTGGGACGTCGATATGCTCAAGCTAACCCCAAAAACAAACTTTGTAGAAGAACCAGTCTTTTTTGACCAATACGACCTGCTGTTTTTGGGCAGCCCCATTATGGCGGGTCTTCCATCCACCCTGTTGGGAAAAAATCTGGGGCTTACTGCATCCATGCCGCCGCGCATGTACTCCGACCGGCTGATTATGCCTGGACTGAAGCGGCCCACGGAAAAAAACTACACCCCCTATGCCGTCGTGTTTTCCACATATGGCGGCGCATCTACCGGACCCAGCGAATGTCTGGCTACACTGGCCATCGAAAAGCTGTATCTGGAGAACCTGTACATTCAGACCGTTGGCGAATTTGCCTGTCTGGGCACTGAACTGCATCACGCGTCCGTTGATACTGTGGCGGACGATCTGAACATTGACGTAGATCTCGCTTCAGAGCTGCTGGCCCGCTTTAAAGAAAATCCCAACGCGGAGGAATTTCAAAAATATCCCCCCCACATCAAGGGGAAACTGCGGCAGGCCGCCAACATGGGCGAGCAGGGTCCTATCCACGAGCCACCGGAAATGGCCAATATGAGCGAAGAAGAAAAAGCGCTTTTGCGCAAACCCGAAGGAGCCGGTCCCGGCGCCGCCCCCTATCAGCGGGAACCGCGGCCCAATGCGGATGATAAAGAAGCCGCCAGGATCTTTGTCCGCAATCTGGTCAAAGGCTATTTCCCCGGCGCCACAGGCCGCCGGGACTATGGCGGCATGTATGTCAGCATCAGCTGATCATGCCCTCCGCTGTTCATACCGCTCTTAAACACCGTTCCCTGCAGAGCTCTGCCCTCTGCAGGGCCGGTTTTCCTCTGTGAAATTGAATTCTGTAAAAGGGAGGTTGGCCTGCCGGTATGCTGCCGGCGACTGCATCCCATATTTTTGAAAAGCACGGTACATGGTGCACACAGCACCATATCCAGCCTCCAGGGAGATCTGTTCCACCGGGCGGTCCGGATGGGACACCAACAGCAGGCAAGCGCGTTTAAGACGCTCCCTTTGAATGAACTCGGACAGGGATACGTCAAAGCAGGCGCGAAACTGTTTGGTCAAAAGACTCCGGTTGATGTGAAAATGCGCCGCAACCTCTGTAACAGAGAGGTTTAACGACGAAAGATGTTCCTCCACATAGGCGCACACCCTCTGCAGTTTGACGATATCGACCAGCTGACACAGCTTTTTATGCTGGATATGAAGTTCCAGCAAAATACTGGCCATGTTTTGCAGAAATGCCTGCGCATGATCTCCTTCCATAATCCGTTTTGTCATATTCAGCTGCGATAGGAAGGAATGATCCAGCACTGTCCGGCTTTCCAACAGTTGAAGAAATACCATAGAAAAGGTCCGCATCTGGGAGTGCAGCGCTTCAATGGAGCAGGCAGAACGATTGGTCAGCACATGCAGAACCTGTTTTGCCGCTGTTTCCGGATCGAACGTCTCTTCTCCAATCCGTTCACAGCAAAACGCCGCCAACCGCTGGTAGACGGCCAGATCTGATGTATCGCCAAGAACAGTCTGCTGCCGGATATCCAGAAACTGCACAGGCTCCTCCATACCAAAAAAGCGAAAATACTCCATGCCATGGCGCAGGGAGTTGGCCGCATGAAAAATTCCTGCGCGTCCCGTCTCTTCACGGCTCACCAGCATTCGCACACCCCAATGCGCATGCAGGGCATTGCCGCAGACCTTTAACGTGTCCCGGACGCGCCTGCCGAGCATCGCTGCCGGCGAAAATACCAGAAGGCCATATAAAAAGCCGCTGCTGGTAAACAGATGCATGGAAAAGGCTTTGCCCAGTGTCAGAAAAATCTCCTGGATCATTGCCACAGGCGTTTCCTGCAAAATCATGTCCGCCTGCCACGGCTGCTGCGTCTCTATCTGCAGCAGAATATACACATCCTCCTCCCTCAGGTCGATCCCCTCTGCTTGCAGCGCATGATATGCCGGTTTACAAAACTGCGCTTGATGGTGCAGCAGCACGTCAAAGCAGCTTCCAATTCGCAAAGAATTTCGGATCCAGGCAGGCTCATCAGCGGCCGCTGGAAGTTGCGGAAAAATGTACATTGTTGCCCTCCAAATCGACAAAAATTAACCCTTTTTCAGTTTAACGCAGCGGCATGCAGTGGTCAAGCGCTTTTCAATAAACGAACCAAACTGCAAACTCATTTGCCAGAATTGCAAATTGCAATTTACGCCGGTTCAGATCATAATGAAACTGTAGATTCTCCGGGTCAACCGTCATTGGCGGAGGGCAGCGCTTTCGCCTGGCAGCTTCTTCACTGGTCCCCTTTTGCGCTCAGTTTGCAGCGCTTGATCCAGAGCATCTTCATCCTTGTGATGTATTGGTATTAGGAGGCGTTTTTATGGAGTTTTCCAACATTTTTAGCCCTGTGTATATCGGCAACGTCCGATTAAAGAGCCGCTTGACCCACACAAAAAGCGGCGGCGGCCTGGACGGAACACCGCAGCAGTTTCGCCGTGCCACAGACTATTATGTGGCGATGGCCCGCAACGGCGCTGCACTGGTCTGTGTGACGATTGGCGACTGGCCTGACTGCGAGGGCAAACGCAGCGTCATGACCACCGTCCACATGGACGATCCAGAGATCCAGGCAGGATTTGCAAAGCTGGTAGACACGGTTCATCAGGAGGATACCCTTTGCCTGGCGTCCCTGATGAATGTAGAGCCGCAGGAACTGTCCATCTGTGAACTGGAGTCCTGGGACTTCGATTTTCAGGGAGACTATAACCCGAATTTTAAAAACAAACCCACCATTTCCGCCCAGAGAATCGAGGGCATGATCCAGGATTATGTGACGCAGTGTCAGGCGCTGCAGCAAATGGGCTTCGACGGGGTCACTTTTTATATGAGCTATCGGGCCTCTATCCTGGCCAATGCCATTGACCCGGTGCTGAACCGGCGCAAAGACCAGTGGGGCGGCAACACAATGGAAGAACGGGCCCGGCTGCCGCTGGAGATCTTCCGCCAGGTCAAGGCAGCCTGCGGGCAGGACTTCCTCATCGAGATTCAAACCTCCGCATGCACAGAGCCCCCTGGGTACGGCGTAGAGGAATGGTTGGATTTCTGTCAGCTGTGCGAAGGCCTGGTAGATATCGTGCAGGTTCGCGGCTGGGACGGCTCCTATACGCATGTGACGGGTTTTAACTCCACCAAAGAGTCGCCTTATAACTTGCAGTTCGCCGAGGCATTCAAACGCCGCGGCATCCGCAGCCTGGTTGCGCCTGTAGGCGGCTTCGGCGACCCGGAAACCATGGAGCGCGTGCTTGCCGAGGGCCGGACCGATCTGATTGCCATGGCACGCGCATACATCGCAGATCTGGAATTTGGGAAAAAGCTGCAAGAAGGCCGTCCGGAAGATGTGACGCCCTGTCTGCGGTGCATGGGAAAATGTGATTTTCCAAGCTGTGCCGTCAATCCTGCCTATGGGCTTCTGAAATTCCCGGACCTGTTCCCACCGGCAGGCCCAGCAAAACGGGTGGCTGTGCTGGGCGGCGGGCCTTCCGGAATGCGGGCCGCCATGGCGGCTCGAGAACGTGGCCACCAGGTTGTACTGTTTGAAAAAACGGACGCCCTTGGAGGGCAGGCAAAGTTCGCGCAATATTGCAGCTTCAAATGGAATCTGCGGGACTATGTCAATTGGATGATTCGCCAAGTGAAAAAAAGCGGTGCAGAACTGCGGATGCATACCGAAGCTACGCCGGCCCTTCTGGCAGCAGAGCCGTTTGACGCCATTATCTGCGCCATGGGATCCGCACCCAAATCCATCCCAGTACCCGGCGCGGACGGAGCCTTCGTCTGGACGATTGATCAGGTCTTTGGGCAAGAAGACCAATTGGGACAGACCGTAGTGGTGGTGGGCGGCGGCCCTTCCGGGTGCGAAACTGCACTCTATCTGGCGCAAGCCGGCCACGAGGTCACCCTTTTGACACGGAAGCAGGAGGTCTATACCGACAATGCCCACTGTATTTACGGCGAAGTTCAGGCATACAAACAGGAAAAGCGGCTGCATGTGGTGGAATTCGCCGCCACTACCAAAATCGAGCCGCATTGTGTGACGGCCCGCGTACAGACAAATGCTCCACGTCGGAAGCTGACCTATCAAACAGTCACACGGATGTTATCCCGTCCTGCGGCCGCGCCGGAACATCTGCCCGGTTTACTATATCCGCAGTATCCGGATATTCAGAAAATGCTGCGAGACCAGCAGATGCAAAAGGCCCCCGGATTTCCCCATCCGCCGGAGGAGATGGAACCTCAGATTGAACCGGTATATGAAACGCAGCAGTTCTTCTGCGACAGTGTTGTGGTATCCGGCGGCAGGCAAAGTTTGACAAACGCTGCGGCACAATTCGCCGGTTTGGCTGCCGAATGCTATGTTATTGGCGACAATGCCGTCCCTGGCTCCATTCAGGAGTGTACCCTAACCGCCTATGCGGCGGCCATGGCTCTGTAGGGCACTGCCCGTACAGGCAGTACAACGCCTCTTTTCAGTCTGCAACTCAAAAGTCCATAGGAATTTGAGAAAAATTCGCAGGCACAAAATGCGGCGAAAAAGAGCACGGCGGAAGGCCGCTGCGCAAGCGCCGGTCAAATTGAAAGAAAATGGAGGTGATCAATCAGCGTTTCCGAAGGACTTGGAAACGGCGCTCCGCGAATCAATGCCCCGGCTCTGACGAAAGCTGCATCCATTCCGCTTGCGCCACATGCGGCAACCCCAGGCAAGGCGGCGGGCTTCATATGCTGCCCACGCCGGCACGGTGGCGCAGCGTGCATCAATCGAACGCTGCAAATGAGAGGCTGTCTGCCGGACTTAACCCCGGATGCAATGGGCCTTAGCGGCACATAACAGGCCAAGACGCTCTCATTCTAACAGATTCGGAAACATTGCGGAAAAAGACACGGCTGACCGCTGTGCCCTATCCCGCAAATATGATTAAGGAGGATTCCCATGAAAAAGTATCTTGCGCTGACGCTTGCTCTGACGCTATTGCTGAGCCTATTGTCTGGCTGCGGCGGTACGTCCAACGAAACTGTGTCCTCGAGTCCCGCGGCAACGATTTCCGAAGATGCCGCAGAAACAGGCTCTCCCGAGACTTCCGTTCCCAGTGAACCGGCGTCTGAGGCTTCCGCAGACGCCTCCGCCGCAGAAACACCCCCGGAGGAAACAGCGGACACGGAATCTGCATCACTGGACTATCCGCTGGTCACTGACGGCAGTGAAACCATCACAGTCTGGGTCTCCCTGCCGCCCCATGTTTCCCCCTATATGGAGAATGTATCTGATTCTGCTGCATACCGCGCAGCCGCAGAGGCAACCGGGATTCAGATGGTAACCACCACGGTATCCACCGCTGTGCAAGAAGAGCAGTTCCAGCTGATGTGCGCCGCCCAGACCACCGGCGATTATGACGTCATCATTGGCGGTGTAGATGCATACGGCAGTGCGGACGCTGCGCTGGCAGATGAGATTTTCCTGGATGTTTCGCCATATACCGCTGAACTGATGCCGGATTTTCAGGCCCTGTTGGACTCGGATGAGGAAATCCGCAAACTTCTGACCACCGACAGCGGCGCCATTGTCAACATTGCCGGCCGCGGCACCGGCGGCCGCGCACAGGGCTTTGGCATTCGGAAGGACTGGCTGGACGCGGTGGGACTTGAAATCCCCACCACCTATGACGCCCTGTATGAAGTGCTCACTGCCTTTAAAACAGAATTCAATTGCAGCGAGCCGCTGCTGATGTACTCCACCGGTTTTTTGGATAACGACTTTCTGTGCAGTGGCTTGGGTATGACGCAGAACGGGTATTATGTAGAAAACGGTGTTGTCCATTTTGCCTATCTGGAAAGCTCTTTCCAGGAGTATTGCCAAATGTTGAGCAAATGGTATGCAGAGGGACTGTTCTCTCAGGACTTCATCAACAATACCCAGGGCGCCGGCATTTCCTATGACGCCCAGATGCTGGACGGCACCGCCGGCGTGTTTATGACCGGTGTAGACATCTTCTCTTCCTCCAGCAAAGCCTCCGCCGAATCAGAGGACTGGCAGGCCGTTCCCATGGCGGATGTCACCCGCACCGGAACTGAAACCATTACGCTGGGGAACACTCCAAACACAGATCCATTGTCCAACAAGTGGAATGTTACCACTGGCGTTGCAGAGGACCGGTTGGCCAATGTTCTGGGATTCATCAACTGGTTCTTCACCGAAGATGGCAGCATCGCCTGCAATTTCGGGATTGAAGGCGAAGGCTTTACCTATGTGGACGGCGAGCCAAGATTGACGGAACTGGTAACCAACAACCCCGATGGCCTGCAGTCCTTCATGTCAGAAGCCATCTATCTTAACTGGAATGCTCCGTTCTGCCTCGATGAACGCTACTATGACAGTGTCTACGACACGCAGGAACAGTCGGAAGCCAGTGAGATTTGGAATTCCAACCGTGATAATTCCCAGCAGTACCACGGCGATATGAACAGCGAAGAGAGCTATGAATACAACGCCATATACAATGACATCGACACCTATATTGACACAATGTCCATCTCCTTCATCACCGGTGTGATTGATGTGAATGAGCAGTGGGACACCTTTGTAGAAACCCTGTACGATATGGGCATTGAAGACTGTATCGCCATCAAACAGGCTGCATATGACCGATATGCAGAGCGATAATACATTCGAAACGCAAGTATACTCCTGTTAGAAATAACGCCCCGGCGGGACGGATGCCCGTTCCGCCGGGGCGTTACCGCATGCGCACATGCCACTGCCGCAAGAATCTGCGGGTTAAATCACAAACCCTCCGTTTACCGGCAGCACCTGGCCAGTGATAAACGACGCTTCCTCAGAAGCCAGAAACCAGAGTGCCTGAGCCACATCCTCCGGACAGCCCACCCGGCCAAGGGGCGTGTCTTCTGCCAGAGCCGCCAGCTCTTGGGGGGACAGGTTGGCTATCATATCTGTGGCAATTACGCCCGGCGATACAGCGTTGACGCGAATGTTGGAGGGCCCCAATTCTTTGGCCATGGCTTTGGTCAAAGCGATCACCGCGCCCTTGGAGGCAGAATATGCTGCCTCACAGGAGGCTCCGGTCTGCCCCCACATGGAGGCCAGATTCAAAATCACTCCCCGATGGGCATGGAGCATGGACGGCAGCGCAGCGCGGATGCAATGGAACACGCCGCCCACATTCACCGCCATCAGCCGCTCCCACTGCTGCACAGTCATCTGATCCAGCAGCCCGTAATAGGCGATGCCGGCGTTATTGACCAGCACATCCACCGCGGGAATCGCGGCAAAGGCGGCCCGCACAGACGCTTCACTGGCCACATCTGCCTGGAGCGCTACGGCGCCGGTTTCCTTAGCCAGAGCCTCCGCTTCCGCAGTCCGCTTTTCATAGAGGAAAAATACGCGGTCTCCGCCGGCGGCAAACCGCCGGACGGCGGCGGCCCCGATACCTCGGGCGCCGCCAGTGATGACAACATTGCGGCTCATCTCCGCTTCATCCCCGCCCTGCTGGGCAGCTTGTCAGGCAGATCCTCCGGCAGATCGCCGCCGTCAGGACTGCCAACGCGCATTTTACCGCTGGGGGCGCTCCCTCCGGGGAACCCACCCGGGAACCCGCCCGGCAATTGCCCAAATTGCTCTGCGGAATCCTGTGCAGGCTCTTCCTCTATAGAAGCGCCAATAAATTGGCTGTTATACAGATCGTAATAGAAGCCCTTCTTCTCCAACAACTGCTGATGGTTGCCCTGCTCGATGATGGATCCGTTGTTCATGACCAAAATCACATCTGCATCCCGAATGGTGGACAGCCGGTGGGCAATGACAAAGGACGTCCGGCCCTCCATGAGCTTGACCATAGCTTTTTGGATCAACACCTCGGTCCGAGTGTCCACAGAAGAGGTGGCTTCGTCCAGAATCAAAATGCTGGGATCCGACAGGAACGCCCGTGCAATGGTCATAAGCTGCTTCTGCCCCTGGGAAATGTTCGTGGCGTCATCGTTGATCACTGTGTCATAGCCATCTGCCAAGGTCTTGACAAAATGATCCACATAGGCCATTTTAGCGGCAGCCTCAATTTCCTCGTCGGTAGCCTCCTTGCCGTTGAGCGCGTTGTAACCGTAGGCGATATTCTCGCGGATGGTACCGTTGAACAGCCATACATCCTGCAATACCATACCGATCTGACTGCGCAAATTCTCCCGGGTCACATTGCGGATGTCAATCCCGTCAATGGTAATACGGCCGCTGTCCACCTCATAGAAGCGCATAAGCAGATTGACCAACGTGGTCTTCCCTGCGCCGGTGGGGCCGACAATGGCCACTTTATCGCCGGGACGGACCGTGATGTTCAGGTTTTCAATGAGCTTCACATCCGGTTTGTAGGAGAAGGACACGTTCTCAAAGCGAATGACCTTGGGATTCTTCAGCTCCACCAACGGCTCCTGATCCGCCACAGCCTCCGGCTCGTCCAGCAGCTCAAAGACCCGTTCTGCCGAAGCAATGGTAGATTGGATGGTAGACGCCAGGGACGCAGTCTGTGTAATGGGCTGCATCAGCTGCTTGGAATAGGTAATAAACGCCGTCACATCGCCCAGGCCCATCACGCCGTTAATGACTTTGATTCCGCCAAACACACACACCGCCACATAGTTCAGGTTGTTGATGACATTCATGGCTGGTTGAATGGCGCCGGAAATGAAGGTCGCTTTGAAGGAAGACTGATACAGCCGTTCATTGTCCACAGTAAACCGGGCCATGGCTGCTTCCTGCTGATTAAAGACCTTCACCAGGGCATGGCCGGTATACATCTCCTCAATCTGGCCGTTGAGATCGCCGGTAGAGGCCCATTGTTCGGTGAAATAGCCCTTGGCATGTTTGGCAATCACTTTTGTCAGAAGAAAACACAGGAAGATGGTCACAATACTGACGCCCGTCAGGCTGGCGCTCATCATCAACATGAAAATCAGAACGCTCACCAAGGTCACGATGGCTGAAACCACCTGATTCAAGCTCATCTGCAAGGTCATGGCGATGTTCTCCACGTCGTTGGACACTCTGGAGAGAATATCGCCGCGGGAGTGGGAGTCAAAGTACTTGATCGGCAGGCGGGAAAGCTTTTTGTCAATCTCGTCGCGCATGGTGTAGACCAGTTTCTGCGAAATCTGGATCATGGCAATCTGCTGAACGGAGTTGAGCACCACATACCCCGCATACAGAAAAATCAGAAATACCGATGTCCGGCGAATCAAATGAAAGTCAATGCCTACATCCGGGTTGCGCAGGCCAGCTTCGATGGCATTCATAATCCGTGCCAGCACTTTCGGCGAGTAGGTGCTGAACAGAGTAGACAGTACCGTGATGAGAAACACGATGATAATCAGCACGATGTTTGGCTTCAGATACCCCAGCAGCCGGGTCATCGTGCCGCCGAAGTTCTTCACCTTCTGATCGGAACTGATGAAACGGCCGCCAGGACCGCCACCATGTCTGCGCTGTCTGGCCATTTCCAGCTCTCGTTTTTCTTTTTCCAGTTCTTCATTCGCCATGTTATGCCACCTCCTCTGCACTGAGCTGAGACAGAACAATTTCGCGGTATACCTGGCAGGACTCCATGAGTTCTTTGTGGGTGCCCATGCCGGCAATCTTGCCCTCGTCCAGGACAATAATCTGGTTTGCATTGAGCACCGTGGTCACACGTTGGGCGACAATCAGGACCGCCGAAGCCTTTGTCTCCTTCGCCAGGGCCTGGCGAAGCTTCGCGTCGGTCTTGAAGTCCAACGCGGAAAAGCTGTCATCGAAAATATAGATACCTGGCTTTCGAATGATGGCACGGGCAATGGCCAGACGCTGCCGCTGCCCGCCGGAGACATTGGCGCCGCCCTGCGAAATGCTGCTGGCCAACTGGTCCGGTTTTGCCTCCACAAAGTCACGCCCCTGCGCCACTTCCAGCGCGTGCCACATCTCCTCTTCCGAAGCGTCAGGCTTGCCATAGCACAGATTGGAGGCCACTGTGCCATCAAACAGGAAGGCTTTCTGCGGCACAAAGCCCAGATAGGCCCGCAGCGCATCCTGCGGAATCTGGCGAATGTCAATGCCGTTGATCAGAATCTCACCACTGGTGATATCATACAGACGCGGGATCAGGTTAATCAGCGTGGATTTGCCGGAGCCGGTGGAGCCGATGATCGCGGTAGTTTCTCCGGGCCTGACCGTAAAGCTGATATGCTCCAGCACAGGCCGCTCCGCATTCGGATAGGCAAAGCTGACATTCCGGAGTTCCAGGCTCCGGAATGCGCCCAGTTCCACCTGTGCGGCGGCGCTGTCATCCTGAATGGAAGGCTTCGTATTCAGGACGGCCTCAATTCGATTCATAGAGGTCATGGCGCGGGGCAGCATATTCATCATCATGGCAGACATATTCACGGACATCAGAATTTGCATCAGATAAGTCACAAAAGCCGTCAGTGCCCCCACTTCCATATGGCCGCTGTCAATGCGGATGGCGCCGAAATAGTACGCTGCCAGCGTACCGAGATTCATAATGAACATGACAAACGGCATCATCAGTGTCATCAGCACATGGGCCTGGCAGGAGTACACCCGCATCTTCTCATTTTCCCGCTCGTACCGTTTTTCCTCGTACTCCGTGCGGACGAAGGCGCGAATGACGCGAATGCCGGACAGCTTTTCCCGCAGGACCTGGTTCAGCACATCCACCTGTGCCTGCATTTTCTGGAACATCGGGTGCGATTTGCGGGTGATGGCCACTACCATAATTGCAATAATCGGTACAATAAACACCAGAATCAAAGACAGCCCCGTATCCTGCCGCAGCGCCATGATAATGCCGCCGATCATCATAATTGGCGTAGTGATGATGGTTCGCAGCAGCATCTGGAGGGTTTGCTGCATCTGGTTGACATCATTGGTGGTACGGGTGATCAGCGAGGCGGTTCCGAATTGCTCCACATCAGCAGAAGAAAATTCCTGCACCTTGGAAAACAGAGCCAGACGCATGTCCCGGCCATAGGCCATAGACGCCTTGGCGGAAAAATAGGTCGTTCCAAGTGTTGCTGCGCCCACCAGAATGGTCACAATCAGCATTAAAATACCATATTTCCAAATGGCCGTGAAATCGCCCAGCATGACGCCTTCGTCAATGATACTGGCGTTCAAGTCTGGCAGGTACAGATCTGCCAGGGACTGAATCACCACAAACAGGCACGTCAGAAAAAGATACCCTTTATAAGGTTTTAGAAATCTGACAAACGTTTTCATGATCGAGACTCCTTTTTCGCAATGAGTGCCGCATTGAAGCGGTTGATATTCTCTTCAATCGTGCGCAGCTGCTGCGCCAAAATGGCGCGGGCAGGCTCGTCAATACCTGTAAAGCAGTGCTCTACAAAGGCACGGCACGCTTCATGCGTCTCATGATCCGATTCACAGCCTTTGGGCGTGGGGTACAGCCGCAGAATACGCTGATCGTCAGGATCGGGGCGGCGTTCAATAAAGCCGCCTTTTTCCAGTTTCTGAACCATTACAGTCAGGGTTGCACGCTCGATGTGCAATTGGTCCGCCAGTTCCCGTTGACTCTGGCCCGGATTGTGAATAATCGTCATGAGGGCGATCCCCTGACTGGGGTGCAGCCCATACTGACTAAAGATGGTGCGATGCACTTTCCGCTGCATTCGCTCGATAACGCCAATGTGGCGAAACACATACATACCGTCACTTTCCGCAAAATCGTCCTCTGGCGGTTCCGGCGGCAGAAGTTCCTCCTCCGGTGGACCAAAGCGCGGCGGTTTTTCCATAAAGATCTCCTTTCCTTCATACGCATACCCCAATGGGCAAGCTGCTTTCAAATAAAACAAAGCATCCTAACTGTTACCTGACTAACAATTAGGACGCTTACAATATACTATAACATAACGCCCCTGTCAATCCTTTTTTGCAAATTTGTAGATAATTTCACAAAGAACATCACATCAAATTTGCCATCCAGCCGCCATCAATATAGATCGGCGCGCCAGAAATATAGGACGCTTCATCGCTCCCGAGAAATGCCACCACATTGCCAATCTCCTCCACGGAGCACATGCGGTTCAGCGGAACGTTTTTATAGATACTTTGCTCCAGGGCCGGAAATTCTTCAAAATTCCGCCGCATCATGTCACTGTCCACATAGCCGGGCAGTATGCAGTTGACACGGACGCCCTTGCCGTTGGACTCCATGGCGGCAATTTTGGTGATCATAATGACCGCACTTTTTTGCAGGCAGTAATCCACGCCGCCCACAGTGGGTTTCTTCGCCACCTGAGAAGATGTGTTGATCACCGAGCCATTTCCCTGCCGGTACATCACCTGCAAAACGTACTTCAGCGCCGCCAAGAAACCGAATAGATTCACCTCCATCCATGCTTTGTAGGCATCCAGCTCCAACTCCGCAATGGTCTGCCGCCGTCCACCGGTACCGGCGTTGTTGTGGAACACATCAATGCGGCCATAACGCTCTACTACAGACTGCACCATGGCCTGTACCTGCGCTTCGTCTGCCACATCTGTTGTCAGCAGCAAATGCCGGCCGTCCAGACCAAGCCGCGCCGCCTGGGCCCGCAGCGCTTCCGTATTTCGGTCAGCCAAAGCCAATGTGGCGCCTTCTTGCAGGCAAACTTTCGCCACTCCCCCGCCAATACTGCCGGCGGCGCCAGTGATCAATACGATTTTATCTTTCAGTTTCATCCCAAAGCCCCTTTCTAAAATATAGAAGATGATTCTGAACGCAGTGCAGCACCTATTTACGCACTCCATCAAGCCCCTGGTCATTGGCATCCACTCACAAACCGGCTGTCCGCAAGCATGGATTTTTTCGGACTTCCGCTGCCGGAACCCGCTCTTTTCCTACAGAGAGTATAGTTCTCTATGGCCGTTCTCCTGTACGAGCCGCTTCCTGTACACATCGCTTATTCCAGATAACCGGTCACTCCGTTGGTATCCATCCACTGTTTTTTCCGTGCCATCATCGCTGCCAGCGTGGGATCCTGCTCCCCTTTCCGTTTTTCCAGGAGGTCCTGCATATGAAACAGATCGTTGTAGGTCAGATAGGGATAGTCCGTACCGCCGTATTCCCCAGCGCGGCTGATGCTGTAATGCAGATCCCCGTCGGTGCGTACCCAGTTCATTCCCGTGTCCTGGACAGCCAGCAGCATGTTGTCCGCCAGCGCAGTCAAATCGTCCCGTTCCAAAATGGCTGCCATTTCATAAAGCACCTTGGTTTCGGCCAGCTGGTGGTTCAGACTGGTGTGCGGGATCGCGGCCATATCCTGGCTCCAATAATCCGGAATCAGCCATCCACCGGAGGCCGTATCCATATGGAAGTTCTCCGCAAACGCCAGATAAAACTGGCAATACCGTTCCATGGCCGCACGATAGACGTCACTGCGGTGGTAATTCCAGAGGTAGACTATGATCTCCATCAAATCCGAGTTAAACCGGGTATCATAAAATCCCGCCCCAATGCCATAGGATGATGACAGCCACTGGCTGTACGACTTTGTCGGGAAAAAGCCCTGCTCCGTCTGTCCCAACAGCAGCACATCCATCATACAGACCGCCAGATCTTCCGCGCCACGGGCAGCTTTGGACTGATGTGCGAAACTGTTGACAAGATACGCAGCCGGCAGCCAGTAGTAGACGTTTTCCCCGCTTGGGACATAGGTGGACGGCGCTTCAAAGTAGTAGCCGTCGTAGCACCAGCGCCCGCTGCCATTGTTGCAGTAATTGCTCCAGAGGTTCTCTGTATTGGGTTTTTCCCAGTTGACCAACTCCGTTTTAGACGTGAGACAGAGAAAATCCGACACACAGCCCTCGTTGAGCGCAGGAACGCATAAGCTGATGCGCCAACCGCTGGAAGTTTTCTCCGTCCTAAGCCAGCCTTGTTGCTCTGTCAGCAGCTTTCGGGAACCGTTCTCCAACAGCTTCCATGACTGTGGCGTGTAGCATAGCATGGAATAGTCCTCACCGGAGAGGAAAAAAGCCGTAGCGCTGGGGTAAATCCCCTCTTTCAGATTGTCTACATACCACTGGGTACCGTCATGATAGCGGATGGTCAGCACATTGTGTCCCGTGTCCACTGTCCAGAGGGCCTGCTCCGAAGGCGTGGCGCCATCTGTCTGCAAGCTGCCCATCACACACAGGTCCCCATCCCGCAGCGTCCAACCACGCATGTGTAAGACTCCGCCATTGCACAGCTGACTGTCTTCATAGACCCTGGCCGTCCCGCCAGAAACAGAAAATTCCCGCACAAGCGTTCCAAAAGGTGCAGCCGGCACGCTCTCCAATATTTCATCCGTTACCGTAATCTGCTGCACAGCTGCAGCCGGAGCCGTCAGCCAGGGAACCATGAAACAAAGCGCCACAAAAGCGGTCAGCAATCGCTTCCAGTTCAACGTCTTTTTCATATTCTTCTCCTTTTTGCAAAAACAACAGCAAATGACGCATCGTCTTTTGTGTATAGTATACCACAACTTTCCCCATTGGAAAAGAGTACAGGCAAAAAAGAGGAACACCATCGCAGGTGCTCCTCTTGTCAATTCATGTACTTGTCATACAGAACGGGTTTACAAATTTAGAGCAGGGCCGCCGAAGGCTCAGCCCTCCATAAAAGGCGCCGGCGCCCGTCCCGCGCAGATTGGATGTCAGATCCGGCTGCGCCGCGCCCTCCTTGCTGCATATGCGGCGGCTGTCTCCATCTGGCGTATTCCAATATTCAGCACGAAAGCTGGGCGCTCTGCTGCAAAAGGACATCCAACTTGGGCTGCACCAGAGCCTGAAATAGTTTCTGAAGCGCCGGAAATGGCAGCGTGATTTCTCCAGTCCGCTGGCCGGCACACCGCAAATCCGATGCTGGTGCAAATCCAACGTCCATGCTGCACCTCATATGTGTCTATGCGTTTGCGCAAATGCAGCAGCCCAAACGGGTTTTCCAACAGTTGCGCGCAATGCTTATGCCGCAAACAATTCCTCCATAGTGCCGAAACGGTACCCCATGTCTTCCCATCGCGTCAGCAGCGCATCGAGAATTTCACCGTTGGTAGCAGACGTTGCATGCAGCAGCACCACCGCGCCGTTGTGAATACGCGGAATCAATTTGGAGAATGCTTCCTCCGCAGTGGGCTGCTGATCATTATACCAGTCCACATAGGCCAGGCTCCAGAAAACCGTTCGATACCCCAGTTCCTGGGCCATTTCCAGATTCTCTTCGCTGAAGATCCCCTGCGGCGGACGGTAGTATTTCTCCATCTCCTGCCCTGTAATTTCATAATACAAATCGGATAGAAGCTCCAGCTCTTTCTGGAACGCTTCCTTTGTGCTGAGTTTGGACATGTCATAGTGGTGGTATGTGTGGTTGCCCACCACATGACCTTCTGCCGCCATGCGGCGCACCAGATCGGCATTTTGCTCCAGATAATTGCCAGTCAGGAAAAACGCCGCTTGGACGTCATGGGCCTTCAGCACGTCCAGAATAGTTTGTGTGACGCCGTTTTCATATCCGGCATCAAACGTCAGATAAATGGTCTTCTCCTGCGTATCGCCCACAAACCGTGCGTCATAGGCAGCCAGCTGCTCCGCGGTGGCATTGCCGACAGGCGCCTCCCCCTCGGTCCGGAAACTGAGTCCCCAGGAGCCTGTTTCGATGGCAGTCTGTGCTGCGGCAGGCTCATACCGCACAACTGCCGCAGCAACTGCCGTTACCAGCAGAACCGCCAAAACCCCGGCGATAAGCCGGCGGGCGTGAATGACCAGAATCATATCGCTTCCCTCCCCCTACAGTATATGGACGGGCCGAACCCAATATGATGCACCAGCCTGCCAAAGATCCTGTATTTTACCACAAGGCAAATCAACCGGATGATTGACATTTTCATCAAACCTGATTATGATTGTATATATCATCATTCCTCTATTCGGAGGTGCTTTTATGAAAAAGGGACCTGTGGCGCTGCCAGTGATCGGACGGCTTCCCCGGTATTATCGAGTCATCGACTCGCTCTATCATGACAATTGTGTGCGGATCTCCTCCAAAACCCTGGCTGACCGGCTCGGACTGACGGCCTCCCAAATCCGGCAGGATTTCAGCAGCTTTGGCGGCTTCGGACAGCAGGGATATGGTTATAATGTCAAGTACCTGCGGGATGAGATTCAAAATATCCTGGGCCTGAACGAGGCCAATACCTGTATTCTCGTCGGCTGCGGGCATCTGGGTCATGCACTGCTGAACAATTTCGACTTTACCCGCTGCGGATTTCGCATGGATGCGGCATTTGACACCGATCCGGACATTGCTGGCCGCAGTGTTCAGAATATACCCATATTCCCGTCGGCATCTCTGCCGGAATATTTAGCAGCTGTCCGCACGGATATGGCTGTCCTGACGCTGCCGGCAGAAGCGGCACAGGAGACCGCCGAACTGCTGATCCAATGCGGCGTCCGGGGCATCTGGAACTTCACCAGCGTGGAACTGGAATTGCCGCCGGACGTCCCGGTGGAAAATGTCAATTTTGCCGACAGCCTCATGACTCTTAGCTACAAACTGAAAGAGGAGGACGTCCCTTGAAGAAAAAACTTCTCAGCGTGTTCCTGCTATTGGCGTTGTCCGCAGGAATTTTGTCCATTGGCATTGCTGCAGAAGACGACCCGTTGCTCTCCTTGTCCTATTTGGAAGAAATCTATAAGCCACAGCTTCTTGCAGAATACGCGCTTGTGGCCAACTCCACCTTGCACAGCGTCTATGGAAACCAGCTGCTGCAGCTCTGTGACACCCTGGGGCAGGCCAAACTCGACGCGCAGCAGGGGGATACCGGCCTGCGGAACACTTCAGGCAGTTTTCGTGTGAAATCCGGCGACTTGTTGACGCTCCGGCCTGGTACTGCATTGGTGCTCCTTTCCGGTTCCGCAATCACTGACACTCTGTTGTCAGACGTAACTGCCGGCGCCGCCGTCACTGGGACGCTTCCCCTGAATCATAGTCACATGGCCAGCCAGGACACCGGCATTACCATCACCTCTCCTACGGCAGTCGTGCAAATCACCGGCAGTTACACACTGGAAGTCTCCGATGCCGTGGATTTCAACGCCCTGGCAGACGGCCTGCACACCATGGGCCTGTTCCAGGGAGGCAGCACCGGCTACGAACTGGAGCGGTATCCCAGCCGCGTGGAAGGTCTGGTCATGTTTCTGCGGCTGCTGGGGCTGGAGGACGAGGCGCTGGCTTCCACAGTCAGCCACCCATTCTCCGATGTGCCGGCCTGGGCAGACCGGTATGTGGCCTATGCCTATGCGGAAGGGTTGACCCAAGGCACCGGCCAGAACCAGTTCTCCCCTGATGCGCGATTGACCAGCCAGCAGTACATAACCTTCTTGCTGCGGGCTCTGCACTATGAGGAAAGCGCCGATTTCTCTTATGACACTGCCATAGCAGACAGCGTCCGGCTTGGCCTGTTCTCTCAGCAGGAATCTGCCATGGTAACTGCCAATTTCACCCGGGCACACATGGTCTATCTCAGCTTCTACAGCCTGTTTGGAGTGGATCAGGATGCAGGGGAGCTTCTGTTGGTGCGGCTGGAAAAGGCCGGTACAGTGACAGAAGCCTCCATTGCCGGCGGGTTGTCGTGCATTGTGGGAAAAAGGCTCGTCTGATCTTTCACCAATTTCCTCTCCCTGAATATCATGGAATGAGAGCGGCAAAGACGCTCCGAATTTTATTGGGAGGTACGGATCATGTGTAATTCCTGCAACAACGGTTTTGGCGGCAGCTGGTGGATCATCATTCTGCTGATTCTCATCTTCTGCTGGGGCGGCAACAGCTGCGGCTGCGGCTGTGGGTGCAGCAACAACTGCAACGATTGCGGCTGCGGCTGCTGAACAGTGCGCACATAGCCAACAAGCGGGCGGCAGGCCATTTGGCCTGCCGCCCGCATTTTATTACCTGCCCGCCGGAAACAGCAAGGTCTCGCGGCTGCGAGGATCTGCAGCAATGCTTCAGATTTGCTCCGCTTTGATTAGATTTGTAGAGCCGCTGATCCCCACTGGGATCTCCGCAGTAATGACTGCGATGTCCCCCTGTTCCACCAGGCCGGCCTCCATGGCCCGCTCTTTCGCCAGCGCGAACAGCGCGTCAGTGGATGCCACAGGCTGCCCCTGGAGCGCCACAACGCCCCAGCTGAGCGCCAGCTGCCCTGGGTCCGCAGATCCACAGCCACCGCCACAATGGGGCACCCAGGGCGGAACTCGGAAATCATCCTTGCCGTCACACCCCGCTGGGTGACCGTCAAAATCGCCTTGGCCCCCAAATCCATGGCTGTGGTACAGCAGGCATGACTGATCGCGCTGGAAATATTCCCGGTGGCCTTCCGCGGCCGGCGGAACCGGCCCCAGTAGTCGATGTTCCGCTCAGCCTCTTCGGCAGTCTTTGCCATCATCTTCAGCGCCTCCACGGGGTACATCCCGGAAGCTGTCTCGCCAGATAACATAATGGCATCAGTGCCGTCATAGACGGCATTGGCCACATCGCTGACCTCGGCGCGGGTGGGGCGCGGGTTTCGACTCATGGAGTCCAGCATTTGTGTTGCGGTAATCACCGGCTTTCCGGCAGCAAGGCACTGGCTGATCATCCGTTTCTGAATGCCGGGGACCTCCCAGGCTGGAAGTTCCACGCCCATATCGCCGCGGGCCACCATAATGCCGTCGGCTTCTTTTAAAATTTCATTGAGGTTGTGAATCCCCTGGCGATTCTCGATCTTGGCGATAATCAGCAGGTCCTGTCCACCCATCTCATTAAGCGCCTGGCGCATCTGCCGCACATCGTCGCCGCTGCGCACAAATGAAGCGGCGACAAAATCAAATTCCTCTTCCACTGCAAACCGCAAATCGGACAGGTCCTTTTCACTGAGGAACGGCATTGGAACCTCGCTGTTGGGCAGGTTGACGCCCTTGCTGTCTTTAACGGTGCCGCTGTTTTTGACAGTGCAGTGGATTTCTGTCCCTTCCACCCTGTCTACTGTCATAGCAATGAGGCCATCATCGAGGCAGATTTCCGCGCCGGCCCGAACCGCCTCATACAGCGGCGGATACGTCGTAGAAAACCGCTCCGCCGTGCCTAAAACCGGTTCAGCACAGATAATGACATGGGCGCCCTCTTTCAGTTCCGCGGAACCGCCGGCAAACGCTCCCGTGCGGATCTCCGGCCCTTTTGTGTCCAGCATAATTTAGTTCCTGGCAGATCTTCCTCAGCCGGTGTAAGGTCTGGCGATGGCTGTCATGGGTGCCGTGGGAGAAGTTGAACCGCGCCACATTCATGCCGCTGAGCACCAGCTGGCGCATTTTTTCCTCGGAATCCACTGCGGGACCGATGGTGCAGACGATTTTTGTTTTTCTCAATGTGATACTACCTTCCTTTCCCATCTATTCAGAAGTATCTATCTTTCAAAGCGTTCCCATGCGGCATAGTGCCTAAACAACGCCCGGCTACCAAATTTATCTTGTTGTTTTCAGCAAAAAGCCGCCGGCAAATTCTCAAAAGAACTTCGCTGGCGGTTTTTCAAGGATCAGATTCTGTTTACCAGGTGTGTTGAAAGCGTTCAAGTGAACAAATTCAGAGAACCCGCAGTTTTTAGGGGGACGCAGGCAGTTGGCAATGCCCAAACAGAAAGGAGTTTACTAAATTAATTAAGGAGTTTATGGAAATTCATGAAACAATTCAGGAGTCTGCCTGCGTCCCCATTGGGGTGATGGAAATCGCGCCCACGTCGTCGCTTCGGCCGTCTGTACCCGGATATCCATGGTCAATATCGCTTAACCCGGATAGATACTGGCTCTTTGGAAAACCTTTTGGTTTCCCCTGCCAGCGCCGCATCAAACCGGCCGATGCGGCGTGGGTCCGATTTCCATCACCCCGCAGCCAGCGGCGGACGGTCTTCCCTTCCGCCCGCCGCAGAAGCTGTTAGAAGAAAAGGAGTTGCTTACTTATGATCCACAGAGTACATGTGCTTGATCAGCTCCAGAACCTTGTTGGAATAGCCGATCTCATTGTCGTACCAGGAGATAACCTTTACAAAGGTGTCCGTCAGGGCAATGCCAGCCTCGGCATCAAAGATGGAGGTGCGGGTATCGCCCAGGAAGTCGGAGGACACAACGGCCTCGTCGGTATAGCCCAAAATTCCCTTCAGCTCACCCTCGGAAGCAGCCTTCATGGCGGCGCAAATCTCTTCATACTTTGCGGGTTTGGCCAGATTCACAGTCAAATCCACCACAGAGACATCCAGGGTGGGCACACGCATGGACATACCGGTCAGTTTGCCGTTCAGCTCGGGAATTACCTTGCCCACAGCTTTTGCAGCGCCGGTGGAAGAGGGGATGATGTTGCCGGAAGCCGCACGGCCGCCGCGCCAGTCCTTCATGGACACGCCGTCCACCGTCTTCTGCGTAGCAGTGGTGGAGTGAACCGTGGTCATGAGACCATCCGTAATGCCCCAATTATCATTCAGAACCTTGGCAATGGGGGCCAGGCAGTTGGTGGTGCAGGAAGCATTGGACACAAAGGTCATGTCTGTGGTATACTTATCCTGGTTGACGCCCATGACGAACATTGGCGTATCATCCTTGGAAGGCGCGGACATGATAACCTTCTTGGCGCCGGCATCGATATGCGCCTGAGCCTTTTCCTTGGTCAGGAACAGGCCAGTGGACTCCACCACATACTCCGCACCAATTTTGCCCCAAGGAATATCGGCAGGATTGCGCTCGGCGAAAATGGGAATCTCCTTGCCATTGATGATCATGGAGTTCTCGGTGGCTTCGATCGTTCCCTCAAACTGGCCATGCATGGTATCATACTTCAGCATATAAGCCAGATAATCTGCCGGACACAGATCGTTGATGCCTACGATCTCAATCTCAGGATGATTGACGCTGGCACGGAACACCATACGGCCGATCCGGCCAAATCCATTGATACCAACCTTGATTGCCATAGAATTCTACCTCATTTCAAAATAGTTGTGCATTGCATTCAAAACGAATGTTCGCTTGTATCATACGTTCTGGTACGTTTCATTCGTTACGAGTTTATAATACGACGGTTCCACTCCGCTGTCAAGAGGGTTTTGAAAATTTTTTCGGAACTTTTCCGTAGTATTTCCCCAGTTGACCCCCTTAATACCTGATTCACACGTATTCTATACAAGTTTGCCGCTATACCGTGGCAAATGCGGTCTTGTTTTTTGTGCCGTCCTTGTTTATACTATGAATACTGACAGTGCTGCCTTTGAAACGCGCCCCTGTCTCTGTGCCCGGATAAGCAAACCAAACATAACTTGGAGGGACTCTATGACTACCGAATGTACAATTGATGTTCGTTACCCGGACTGCGATGCCATGAACATTGTCCACCATGCCGTCTATCCAATCTGGTACGAAATTGCCCGCATGGACTTTTTCGAAAAAATGGGTTTTTCCTACTCCGATATGCACGCGCTGGGCATTAACCCGCCCATGGTAGAGCTGCATTTGAAATACGCCAGACCGGCCAGATATCCTGGAACTGTCACGGTTCGCACACGCATGACCCAGTATGCGCCCAAGAAGCTGGAGTTGAAATATGTAGTTCTCTTTGAAGGCCAGGAAATCGCTTCCGCCACATCATTCCACATCTGGACAGGTCCGGACATGCATGCGCTGGATATGGCTGCGGCGCTGCCGGAGGTCTATGCGAAAATTGAGGCAGCCTATGAATCGTGACTGTACAGCTCTGATCCTCTGCGGCGGCAAATCCAGCCGCATGGGGACAGACAAGCCGCTGCTGGCCATCGGCGGACAGACGATGCTGAGCCGTGCCGCAGCTTTTTGGCGGCCGCTGTGCGCCGAGGTGCTTTTGGCCGCCGGACGAGACGGCCATTTTCAGGAGATTCCGGAAGGGGTCCGGCAAGTCTTTGACCAGTTTCCAAACTGTGGTCCACTGGGCGGCGTCCATGCCGGCCTGCTGGCCATGGAGACGGAATATTTGATCGTCAGTGCCGTGGATATGCCTTATCTGGAGCGGGCAGCCGCCCAGGCACTTCTGGATGCAGGCCGCAATCACGACGCCTGCGTCTATCGTCTGGAGGGCCGTCCGGAGCCTCTGTTTGGGCTCTACCGCCGTACCTGCCTGCCAGCGGCGGAGGCTCAGCTGCAGGAGGGCCGGCTGGCTATGAGCGCACTGCTGCAGCAGCTGGATACCGTTTTTCTGGAGACGGACCGGCCGGATCTGTTTGTCAATGTCAATACGCCGGACGCTTTTGCACAGGTCCGGCAGCAGTTGGAGGGTCAAGGTTGAAACATTATAATTTGAGTACCATTCCGAAAAAGGGCGCACAAAACCACGCCCCCTAAAAGCGAGCGAAAAATGAAGTTA
>CBCPMX010000052.1:0-12489 GCA_965120355.1 uncultured Oscillospiraceae bacterium | reverse complement strand
CCGGGAAAACCCTTTATTTTCAATGCTTTTTCCCTCTCCGGCAACGAAAGCAACGGAAAAATTAAAGAAACTCAGCGGAGGTTAAATCCAGGTCACTCAAATCCAGCCCCACCCGGACGACATCATCCGATTTCTGTTGGGACAGCTGAATGACAGTCTCAACATGCGCACATCTTGGGAACATGTCTGCTGCCTGGGCCCACTGGGCTTCATAACCGTATTCCCGCAGCCTGGACACGTCCCGCGCCAGTGTGGCCGGGTCGCAGGAGACATAGACGATCCGCTGCGGAGCCATCTGCGCCATGGCGGCAATGACCTCCTGTGTCAGACCTTTCCGGGGCGGATCCACGACGATGACGTCAGGGTGGGTGTGTTCCGCGGCAAGGGCGGCGGCGGCCTGCCCTGCGTCGGCGCAGAGGAAGCGGGTATTTTCGATGCCGTTGCGGGCTGCGTTTTCGCGGGCGTCGTCGATGGCCTGGGGGATAATCTCCACGCCGATGACCTGCCCTGCCTGCTTCGCCATGACCAAGGTGATGGTGCCGGTGCCGCAGTACAAATCCAGGACCGTCTCCCGGCCCGTCAAACCTGCCGCGCCGATGGCCAGTTCATACAGCCGCTCCGCCTGATCGTGATTCACCTGGTAAAAGGAGCGGGGCGACAGACGGAACGTCAGGCCACAGAGCACATCTTCGATATATCCGGGGCCGAACAGCGTCTTGAATTCGCTGCCCAGGACGGCGTTGCCCTTTTTCTTATGGATGGACAGCACCAGTGTTGTCAGACTGGGCGCGGCCTCCTGCAGCAAGTCGATCAGATCCCGGACATGGGGCAGACTGTCGCCGTTGGCAACAATGCAGCACAGCAGCTGGCCGCTGGCCGCGCCGGTGCGGACGTAGATATGACGCACCAGACCGCGATGGGCCGTTTCGTCATAGGCTGGCACTTTATATTTGCGCATCCAGACCAGCACCGCCGCTTTGACCGCATCCGCCTCCGCCGTCTGAATCCGGCACCGGTCTATGGGAATGACCTGATGGCTGTTGGCGCGGAAAAATCCAGCCTGCGGGCCGTCTTTCCCCGGCGCCACAGGGTATTGGGCTTTGTTTCGGTAATGTTCCACAGTTTCCGCGCCCAGAATCGGCACCGTCTCAAATTGACAGCCACCCAGACGATTCAACGCATCTGTCACCCGCTGCGCCTTCAGCCGCAGCTCCTCTGCATAGTCCATGTGGTGGAAATTACAGCCGCCGCACTTGCCAAACCACGGACAGGCCGGCTTGATCCGGTGGGGCGACGGCTCCAGCAGCTGCTCCAGCTTCCCGTAGACGGCATTGCTGCCCACTTTTAAAATGCGTACCACACACCGCTCTCCGGCAATGGCGCCCTTGACAAAGACAGCCCGTCCATCAATGCGGCAAACCCCCATGCCCTCGCTGGTATAGCCGGTGATCCCGGCGGGGTACAGTTCGTTTTTCTTCATGGTGTCCTCGCTTCCCGGCGCAGGGAGGAGTGTGCTGCTCCATTCCCGCGCGTCTGTCCGGATTCTAATTCTATAAATATTTATATATAGTATCTTATTATAAATGTAAGAGCAAGTAAATAGAAAAAAGCGATTGAGCGTGTCAGTATGACCAAACCGATCTCTAACAAAAGAACCCAATCTCTGTGGGTATTGTAACACAAGCACAGAAACAAAACAAGCGGTATTTGCCCCGCGCGCGGACAACGGAAATCAATTCGGAAAGCCTTGGTTCATATCCGCCGCGGCGGAGGCGCCCCCCTGTCCGGATGAAAATTCAGACTTCACATATATGCGTTTGTATGATATAATATAAGAATATAAGAATCAACGTCCAAACTATTCAGGATCCGAACCATTAGAAGGCGGTGAGAACAGCGCAAATGCAGACCGGAGCTGGATGATATCTCAGAATGCCTGGCAGTTCTGCACACAACAGGGAATGCCAGCCCCATCACCCGAAAGGGGCAGTTCCGCGGTCAAAGTCCCAGCTCAATGATACGGCGGCACTTCTTCGGAGGAACGGAAGCCCATGGATGTCTGCAAAAATGAAACTACAAAATTTCTGAAAAAATGAAACAAAACAATTTTAAGGAGGTATCCAGATCTTGAAACGAGTATTGCAGCAGCTCGGGATCTACAAAAAGGATTCCTTCCTGTGCGTCGGTCTGACTACACTGGAAGTCATTATGGAGATCCTTCTGCCCTTTATCACTGCACGGATCATTGACGAAGGGCTGGAGGCAAGCAATTTACCCGCAGTTTATCGCTATGGAATTATTATGGTGGTTATGGCGTTTTTGAGCCTGATTTTTGGCGCATTCGCCGGCAAATTTGCCTCCAGCGCCTCTTCCGGCCTGGCGGCCAATTTACGGGAAGCCATCTACAACAATATCCAGACTTTCTCTTTTTCCAATATTGATAAGTTCAGCGTCCCTGGTTTGGTAACCCGCATGACCACCGACGTGACCAACGTCCAAAACGCCTTTATGATGGTCATCCGGGTGGCAGTGCGCTCCCCGCTGACATTCATCTTCAGCTTCGCCATGTGCCTGTATATCAACCGCGAGTTGAGCATGACGTTCCTGATTGCAGTGGTATTCCTGATCGTGATCATTGGTGCGATTATGCTGGTCACCATGAAGATTTTCAACGAGGTGTTCCATCGCTACGACGATCTGAACGCCAGCGTCCAGGAAAACGTCTCCGCCATTCGTGTGGTGAAGGCCTTCGTCCGGGAGGACTATGAGAACGAGAAGTTCTCCAAGGCGTCTTCCAATTTGTACCGGCTATTTGTCAAGGCGGAAGGCCTGCTGGCCTTCAATAACCCGGCCATGATGATTGCCGTGTACTTCTGTATTATTATGGTATCCTGGCTGGGCGCGCAATTTATCGTTGTGGACGGCACCATGAGCGCCGGCGACCTCACCAGCCTCTTCAGCTACATCATGTCTTTGCTCATGAGCCTGATGATGCTGTCCATGGTGGTGGTCATGATCACCATGTCTATGGCCAGCATCCGCCGCATCAGCGAGGTCCTCAACGAGACGCCGGACCTTCACGACCCGGAGAACCCGGTGACGGCGGTGAAAGACGGCAGCATTGACTTTAACCACGTGAACTTCTCCTATAAGCATGGCAGCGGCAAAAACGCCCTGAGCAATATCGACCTGCATATCCAATCCGGAGAGACCATCGGCGTCATCGGCGGCACCGGCTCAGGCAAGAGCAGCCTGGTGAACCTGATCTGCCGGCTGTATGATGTGGACGAGGGCAGCGTTTGCGTAGGCGGTTTGGACGTGCGCCAATACGATATGGAAGCGCTGCGCAACCAGGTGTCGGTGGTGCTCCAGAAGAACACGCTGTTTTCCGGCACCATTCTGGAAAATCTGCGCTGGGGCAACCCCAATGCCACCGATGCAGAATGTATCGAAGCCTGCAAGTCGGCATGCGCCGACGAATTTATCGAGCGTATGCCCGATGGCTACAACACCCGGATCGAGCGGGGCGGCAGCAATGTGTCCGGCGGCCAGAAGCAGCGGTTATGCATTGCCCGGGCCCTGCTGAAAAAGCCCAAGGTACTGATTCTGGACGACTCCACTTCCGCCGTGGACACCGCCACCGACGCCCAAATCCGCAAGGCATTTGCAGAGAAGATCCCCGGCACGACCAAGCTCATTATTGCACAGCGGATCTCCAGCGTACAGGACGCGGACCGCATTCTGGTTCTGGACAACGGTTCCATCAACGCCTTTGATACCCATGAAAACCTGCTTGCGTCCAACCCGATTTACCAGGAGATCTATGAATCCCAGGTCAAGGGCGGCGGCGACTTCGATCAGCCCGCGTGAAAGGAGGAAGCGCTATGGATCTTCAGAACCAACGGGGCAGCGGTACCGGCGTCATCAGCCGCGTCGTCCGGTATATGCTCCACTACTATAAATTTCTGTTCGCTCTCGTGATTTTGTGTATCATTGTCTCCGCTGTGGCCACCGTGGTGGGAGCTACCTTCCCCCAGACGCTGGTGGACGACTACATTGAGCCTATGTTGGCCAACGGTTCCCGGGATTTCAGCGGGTTGGCCCGTGAGCTGGTGCAGCTGGCGTGCATCATGCTGGTGGGCATTTTGGCCGCCTTTGCTTACAACCGCATTATGGTCAATGTCAGCCAGGGCACCCTGCGCCATCTCCGGGACGATCTGTTCCAAAAGATGGAGGCTTTGCCCATCAAATATTTTGACACCCATGCGCACGGCGACATTATGTCCGTGTATACCAACGACGTGGACACGCTGCGGCAGCTGATCAGCCAGAGTATCCCCCAGGTCATCAACTCCTGCATCAGCATGGTGGCCACGCTTGTGACCATGATCATCCTGAGTCCCGCGCTGACCGTGATTTCTGTCATCACGGCGGTGATCATGCTGCTGGTAACCAGAAGCTTTTCCCGCCTGTCCGGGAAATACTATAGAAAACAGCAGCAGGATCTGGGCATTGTGGACGGCTTTATCGAAGAGATGCTCGATGGGCAGAAGGTCGTCAAGGTCTTCTGCCATGAGGACCAGGCCAAAGCGGATTTTCACCAGGTCAACGAGTCTCTGCGCCAAAGCGCCGACATGGCCAACCGCTATGCCAATCTGCTTATGCCCATTAACGCCAATATTGGATGGTTGAGCTATGCCGTAGTGGCCATTGTGGGCGCGATTCTGGCTATCAACGGGATGGCCGGCGTGACCTTGGGCACAGTTATCACCTTTGTGGGCCTGAACAAGAGCTTCACCAACCCCATTTCCCAGGTGAGCATGCAGGTGAACTTCGTGGTCACCGCCGCCGCCGGCGCCCAACGGGTTTTCGATCTGATGGATCAGACCCCGGAAACCGACGAAGGCTATGTGGAGCTGGTCAATGCCAAGGAGGGCGCTGACGGCCAGATGCATGAGAGCGCCGAGCGCACCAATGTCTGGGCCTGGAAGCATCCCCACAAGGCCGACGGCACTGTTACCTATACAAAGCTGGAGGGCAGCGTGGTCTTTGAGCATGTGGACTTCGGCTACGACCCCAACAAGCTGGTGCTTCACGATATCAGTCTCTGGGCCAAACCGGGGCAGAAAATCGCCTTTGTAGGCGCTACCGGCGCAGGCAAGACCACAATCACCAATCTGATCAACCGGTTTTATGACATCGCGGACGGCAAGATCCGCTATGACGGCATCAATATCAGCAAGATCCGGAAGCCCGACCTGCGCCGGTCCCTGGGCATCGTGCTTCAGGATACGCACTTGTTCACCGGCACGGTGATGGAAAATATCCGCTATGGCAACCTGGAGGCCTCCGACGAGGAGTGTATGGCCGCGGCACAGCTGGCCAATGCCGACGGCTTTGTCCGCCGCCTGCCCGATGGGTATCACACCATGCTCACCGGAGACGGGGCCAACCTGTCCCAGGGCCAGCGGCAGCTGTTGGCCATCGCCCGGGCCGCCGTGGCGGATCCGCCGGTACTGATTCTGGACGAGGCCACCAGCTCCATCGACACCCGCACCGAGAAGCTGGTGCAGGATGGCATGGACGCACTGATGACCGGTCGAACCACATTCGTCATTGCGCACCGCCTGTCCACCGTCCGCAATTCTGACTGTATTATGGTGATGGAACAGGGACGGATTATTGAGCGCGGATCCCATGACGAACTCATTGAGAAGAAGGGCAAGTACTACCAGCTCTATACCGGCAACTTCGAGGAATCGGATTGAGTCTGGCTTCTCGGCTTCCGACCGGAGCAGGCCCCGCATTCCAGGACAACCAGGCAGCGGTTGGCAGCACAGAAGCTTTAAACGGAGTGATTCCTGTTTGCCGCGCGGGCAAGCCCATCCGAATTCACGGATGGGCTTGCTTTTTTTGTGCGCGGAGCGCTCCGCGGAGAACAGGCACGCCGGTTCCGCAGTCCGTGCGGACGGCTTCTTAATGCAAATTTAACGGCAGAAACCGGACGCTAACGCACTTTTCACAGCCGGCATGCCATACTGAATGTACAAAAAGAAAGATGGAGGCAATGATATGGCGCGGATGAAAAAACGCTTCTCTTCGTCACAAATCATCATTCTCGGATTTGCCGCCGTAATCCTGACCGGCAGCCTGCTGCTGATGCTCCCGGTTGCCACGCGGGACGGCCAGGGGGCCTGCTTTTCGGACGCGCTGTTTACAGCCACCTCCGCAGTCTGCGTCACCGGCCTGATTGTGCAGGACACGGCAACCTATTGGACCACCTTTGGCCATGTGGTCATCCTCGTCCTGATTCAGACCGGCGGCATGGGCGTCGTGACGGTTGCCATCGCGATTTCCACGCTCTCCGGAAAACGGATCGGCCTGAAACAGCGCAGCACCATGCAGGAGGCCATTTCCGCGCCGCAGGTCGGCGGCATCGTCCGGCTGACCAGTTTTATCATCCGCATGACCATTCTGATCGAAGTATTGGGCGCGGTCATCATGGCGCCGGCGTTCTGTAAGGAATTCGGCCTGCTGCAGGGCATCTGGTACGCGGTATTTCATTCGATTTCGGCGTTTTGCAATGCCGGCTTTGACCTGATGGGCGTAAAAACGCCCTACACATCCCTGACTTATTTCGTGGATCAGCCCGCCATCAACTTTGCCGTCATGGCGCTGATCATAACCGGCGGGCTGGGGTTTCTGACCTGGGAGGACATCCGGACCCATAAGCACCACCTGCGAAAGTACCGGATGCAGAGCAAAGTCATTCTGATTTCCACGATATTCCTGATTCTGCTGCCGGCGCTGTACTTCTTTTTCCTAGAGTTTGCAGACGCCCCCATGGGCCAGCGGATCTGGAGTTCTCTGTTCCAGGCTGTCACGCCCAGAACCGCCGGGTTTAACACCGTGGATCTGACGCAGCTCAGCGAGGCCGGCGTTGCCATCCTCATCATTCTCATGCTGGTGGGCGGATCCCCCGGCTCCACTGCGGGCGGCATGAAAACCACAACCTTTGCCGTCATGCTCTCCACCACCGCATCCGTCTTCCGGCGCACTGCCCATACGCACCTTTTTGGACGCAGAATTGCGGACGAAACCGTCCGAAATGCCGCCACGATCTTTATGATGTATTTGACCCTGTGCCTGGCCGGCGGCATTGTCATCAGCCGTGTGGAAGACTTGCCGTTGCTGACCTGCCTGTATGAATCGGCGTCGGCCATCGGCACGGTGGGGCTGACGCTTGGCATGACTCCGGATTTGGGGCTGGTCTCCCGGCTGATTCTAATTGCCTTGATGTACATTGGCCGCGTAGGCGGCCTGACCCTGATCTTCTCGGCGTTGTCCAGCAACCAGAGCAGCACAGCAAAACTGCCCCAGGAAAAGCTGACCGTGGGATAATCTGTCTGCCCAAAAAAGCGGCTTTCCTGACCGCCGGGTTCCATCTGCCCGGGAGAAGTGATTTTGTCCGGCATAAATCTGCAAAGCATTGCGCTGCAAGGACTGCCAATTTGACGGCGCGGCAGCCGGCTTTTTCACGGCGCGAAAAGCCGGCTGCCGGTTCGGGCTTCGCAATTCATCAATCCGGTTCTCGCTTGCCAGCGGGCTTTCCGGCAAGCTGGGCGCATTTGAACCGGTTTTCAAGGAGGACTTCATATGAAATCTGTCTTACTAATTGGACTCGGCCGCTTTGGCCGGCATATCGCCATGAAACTGAACGACCTGAACCAAGAAGTTCTGGCCATTGACAGCAACGAGGAACGCGTCAATGCTGTGCTGCCGTTTGTGACCAGCGCGCAGATCGGCGACAGCACCAACGAGGAGTTCCTGGCATCGCTTGGGATTCGCAACTTCGATACCTGTATTGTCGCCATCGGCGACAACTTTCAGAACTCTCTGGAAACTGCATACCTTTTGAAAGAACTGGGGGCGAAAAAGGTGATCGCCCGCGCCTCCAGAGGCGTTCAGGAAAAATTCCTGCTGCGCAACGGCGCCGACGAGGTGGTTTACCCGGAAAAGCAGCTGGCCGCGTGGGTCGCCATTCGCTGCACCTCACAGCATATTCTCGACTACATTGAACTGGATCAGGACTACTCCATTTTTGAACTGTCCGTTCCGGCGGAGTGGAACGGGAAATCCGTTCTCCAGCTGGATATTCGCAGAAAGTATGGCATCAACATTCTGGGCGTCAGAGAACACGGAACACTGAACATGAATGTTACGCCGGACACCGTCCTGGGCAAGGGCAAGTCCATTCTTGTTCTGGGCAGTCAAAAAGCCGTGCAAAAATGCTTCCGTTTTTAGGATCTCTCTGAAAATCCACAGCCCGGCGCTTTGGGGGGCAGGCTTCCCCGGCCGCTGCGCTTCTGCGGAGGTGATTTCCTTGAAAGGACTGATTCTGATCCTTACGAACCTTGGGGCATTTGTGTTTGGCGGCTATGTCATATGGGAAGTCCATGCGTTCCTGGAAGAAAACCAACGCTTTCTTTCTGCGCAGAGCAGGAAGAGCAAGCGCCAGATCCGCATTGCCGCAGAAACGCCGGCGTTTTTTGACGCTGTGGCCGCTGCGCTGGAACACTGCGCGGACGCGAATCCCTGCATGGAGTTCTTCCTCATCATTGGGGAGCCGCAGCAGCTTCTGGGAAAGCTCCGGGAAGATCGCGTTGACATTGTCCTTGTATCTGTGGCATGTACAGAGCGCTTGCGCGCTGAATTTGCGTCTATCCACATTCCCTGTGCCGCAGGGCGCAGCGCCGCGGCCGGGTTCGGCGCCGCCGCAGGAACCTGGGAGCCGGACTGCCGGATCTGCGCCGTCTGGAACAGGGCCAAACCGTCTAAAGACCGGGATCGGGTCCTGTTTGTCCTTGAAAATGAGCCGTGTGGCCTGTGCTGAACGGAGTTTGATATGTTCCGGTTCTCTGAGGATGCCGCGACAAACCGGGAAACGCGGCGGACAAGCGGTTGAATGCATATTGCAGTTGAAAAGCGGGCGCGAAGGATCTGCCCGCAGCTGTGGGCGGCAGCGGGTTCCTGGGACTGCGTTCTTTTCGGTAGATAAATCGGCGTTCCTATGATAGAATAACAGCGGGAGGCGAAACCCATGAAGCGGCCCGGTGAAGGACAGTTGAAGATCTTTTTCAGCTATGCAGAGAGTATCGGAAAGACCCAGGCTATGCTAAAAGCCGCCCGGGCCGCCCAGGCCCAGGGCATCCGTGTGTTGATTGGCTTCCTCGCACCCCATACCTCCGGGCAGACCCTTGCGCTGTCCGAGGGGATGGAACAGCTTCCATCCGACGGCGAGAGCGGCTTTGACATCGATGGGGCGCTGGCGAAAAAACCGGATCTGATTCTGATTGATGAGCTGGCCCACACCAACGGCAGGCACAGCCGCCACAGGAAACGCTATCAGGAGGTTGACGAGCTGCTGAAGGCGGGGATTGACGTATATACCACGGTCAATGTGGGGAATATCGAAAGCCTCCACGATACGGTAGCCGCCATCACCGGCATCACCACCTGGGACCGCATTCCCGACACGGTCTTTGATCAGGCGGATCAGGTGGAACTGATCGACATCGAGCCGCAGGAACTCATGGAGCGGCTGCGGGGGACGGAAGCGGCAGATTCCCAGCTCACAGTCGAACAGCTGACGGCGTTGCGTGAGATTGCGCTGCGCCGCTGCGCAGACCGGGTCAAGCGGCTGTCTGCCCGGCTCCGGGACGCCAGCAGCTTCCAAACCGACGAGCACGTTCTGGTCTGTCTGCCCTCGGCGCCCTCCAACGCGAAGATGATTCGCACTGCGGCGAGAATGGCCAGAGCGTTCAACGGCCAGTTTACGGCACTGTTTGTGGAGACGCCCGACTGGGCCGCGGCGGCCGCAGAGGACAAGCAGCGCCTCCGGGAGCACCGCAGGCTGGCCGAACAGCTGGGCGCCGGCATCGAAACGGTGTACGGCGAAGATGTGGCGTACCAGATTGCCGAGTTTGCCCGCCTCTCCGGCGTTACAAAGATTGTCCTGGGCCGCAGCGCCGGTACCCGCAGGCGCCTGTTTGGAAAGCCGCCCCTGACGGAACAGCTCTTTGCCTATGTCCCTGAAATCGACATCCACATCATTCCGGGCAGCACTGCCGCTGCCGCTTACCGCCCCCAAAAAGCGAAAACCCACGGGAAAAAATGCATTTTGCGCAATACGGGCAAGAGCCTACTGATTCTGGGCAGCGCAACGGCCCTCAGCCTTCTGTTTTTCCACGTCGGCTTTACCAGCGCCAATATCATTATGGTCTATATTCTGGGCGTGCTGCTGACGTCCATCACGACTTCCCATCCGGCCTACAGCCTCGTTTCCTCCATCGCCAGCGTATGCATTTTCAACTACCTGTTTACGGTCCCCCGGTTTTCCCTGATGGCCTATGAGACGGGATATCCCGTCACGTTTGTCATCATGTTTCTGACCGCTTATATTACCGGCAATTTTGCGATCCGGTACAAAGAGCAGGCCGGTCAGTCTGCGGAAATTGCCCACCGGACAAAGATCCTGTTCGACACGGATCAGCTGCTGTCCAAGGCCAGCGGCAAAGAGGCGATCCTCCGCACTACGGCGGAACAGATTATGAAACTGCTGGATAGAAACATCGTTGTCTTTGAGAATCTGGACGGGCAGCTGTCCAGCCCGCAATTCTTCCAGGCACAGCCGGCGGCGGACTGCCGCTGCGAGCGGGAGCGGGAGCTGGCCACAGCGCAGTGGGTCCTGACGAACAACCATATCGCCGGCGCCACCACCGATACGCACTCCGACGCCTGCTATCTGTATCTGGCGTTGCGGGTCCATGAGCGGGTGTACGGCGTTGTGGGGATTGAGGCGGAGCAAGCCCCGTTGGATGCCTCGGAACACAGTATTCTGCTGTCCATCCTTGGTGAAGCGGCGCTGGCCCTGGAAAATGAGAAAAATGCCCGGGAAAAAGAGGCCGCCGCAATTCTGGCGGAGAGCGAGCAGCTGCGGGCCAACCTGCTGCGTATGATCTCCCACGATCTGCGCATTCCGCTGACCACCATCTCCGGCAACGCCAGCAACCTGATGAGCAACGGCAGCAGCTTCGACGAAGCGACCAAACAGCAGATCTATTCCGACATTTACAACGATTCTCTGTGGCTGATCAATCTGGTGGAAAACCTGCTGTATGCCACCCGGATCGAGGAGGGGCGCATGACCCTGCGCACCTCCACGGAACTGCTCAGTGACATTCTTGAGGAGGCGGAGCGGCACATTCGCCGTAAATCCGGCAGCCATCCGCTGTCCGTCTCCTGTGAAGATGAGCTGCTGCTGGTCAGGGCCGACGCCAAATTGGTGGTACAGGTCATCACCAACATCGCCGACAACGCAGTCAAATATACCCCGCCCGGCACGCCCATCTCCATCACCGCACGAAAATGCGGCAACCTGGCGGAAATCCGGATCGCGGATACCGGCAACGGCATTCCGGACGAGGAAAAGGAAAAAATCTTTGAAAAATTCTACTGCGGCAACCACAAAATTGCGGATAACCGCCGCAGTCTGGGACTGGGGCTCTATCTTTGCAGGGCAATTGTAGAGGCCCACGGCGGAACCATCTCCGTAGCCGATCAGCATCCCCATGGAGCAGTCTTCCGCTTTACCCTTCCAAGAGAGGAGGCGTCCTGCTATGAATAAAGTTCTGATTCTGGTGGTAGAGGACGACGCGCCGGTGCGCAACCTGATTGCCACCACCCTGAAAGCCCATGACTACCGGTTCCTGACCACGGGTACCGGCGAAGGCGCCGTCATGGAAGCGGCCTCCCACAATCCGGATATCATTCTGCTGGATCTGGGACTGCCGGACATTGACGGCGTGGAAGTCATCAGCCGAATCCGCAGATGGTCCAACGTCCCCATCCTGATCATCAGCGCCAGAAGCGAAGACAGTGACAAAATCGACGCGCTGGATGCCGGCGCGGACGATTATCTGACAAAACCGTTCTCCGTGGACGAGCTGTTGGCGCGGCTGCGCGCAACCCAACGGCGGCTGGCCCTCATGCGCGGCAGCGATCCGCAGCAGGCCGTTTATGAAAATGGGCAGCTGAAAATCGACTACGCCTCGGGATGCGCCTGGCTGGCTGGCTGGCGAAGAGCTGCGCCTGACGCCCATGGAATATAAGCTGCTGTGCCTGTTGGCAAGAAACACCGGGAAGGTGCTCACCCACAAGTTTATTCTGCAAAGCGTGTGGGGCAGCAATTTGGAAAGCGATGTGGGGTCGCTGCGGGTGTTTATGGCCACCCTGCGAAAAAAGCTGGAAAAGGCACCCGGCGCTCCGCAATACATCCAGACACACATCGGCGTCGGCTATCGGATGCTGAAGGTGGAATAGCCGCAAAAAGGCGGGGGGGGGGGGGGGGGGCGGGGTCCCTGTCGTTCCCCCCACCAAACAAAAAAAAGAGTTTCCCCCCCCTACCCTCCCTTTTCCTACCTCCTCCTC
>CBCPMX010000051.1:0-5240 GCA_965120355.1 uncultured Oscillospiraceae bacterium | reverse complement strand
AACTTTCGGTTGACTCTGCCGGATATGGTCAAGTAACCGAGGCTTTTCAGTTCCGCGTTGAGCTTCTGCACGATTTTGTAAGCATAGGATTTGGAAACGCCCAATTCCTGCGCCACTTCATCGACTCGCATAAACGACTGTTTTTCTGCCATACACAAAAATACCTTCCTTTCCTTGCCGTAATTGCTTCTTGTTTGCCGTTTCACCCTTCAGACTCTGACAGGCAACCCTTCCCGGCGCTGTGCCGTTTGCTTTTCTCCTTGGCACGCTCATATCGTCGCCTGCTTCCCCGAAGAAAGTATCTGTCGGACGGTCATTCAGTTTTGTTTCGTCTGAAATCCCCTTCACTTTACAACGGACATTTTTTCGCCGTTTTGAGGGTATGCGATTTGTAAAATTTTTGTGACTTAAACTTATTTGCTTATATCATCTTCATTATACTAAGCATAATAGTTAAAGTCAAGCGGTTTTTGGAAAAATATTAAATAAATTTGTTTAGATTTCTCTTGGCTGTACTAAGCATTTCTGCTATGCTAAAATTATCAAGAATCCAGATAGGAGTGGGCCGTTATGGCGATTGGAGAACGCATTCACTTTTTTCGCACTCTGCGCGGCATGACGCAGAAATATCTCGGTATGGCGCTGGGCTTCCCGGAGAAGTCCGCTGATATACGCCTTGCCCAATATGAGAACGGGTCGCGGACGCCCAAAGCAGACCTGACTGCCGCGCTGGCACAGATATTGGAGGTCTCTCCCCATGCTTTGGCTGTGCCGGACATTGACTCCTATGTGGGGCTTATGCACACTCTCTTTACCTTGGAGGACCGTTACGGCCTGAAAATCTGCGAGTGTGATGGAGAAATACATCTTCGGGTGGATGTGTTCCATGGCAAAGACGCGGCAAGGCTCCATGAGATGCTCTGTGCCTGGGGCGAACAGGCGTCCAAATTGAAGTCGGGAGAGATCAGCAAAGAGGACTACGACCGCTGGCGTTACCTCTACCCGGAGTTTGATACCACAGGCCACTGGCACAAGGTTGTCCCATCTCAGGGCCTCAGCGATCTGCTGGTAGAAGAATTCAAAAAGCAGCCGGGCAAAGAGAAGTAAAATAAAAAGAGCTACCTGACTTTCATCACGAATCAGGTAGCTCTTTATCTTTGGAATAATGAAAACAGTTGCCAAATCGTTGCCACGGAGGGCATCAAGGCTTGGAAAACCCAGTAATCACGGGCTTTTCCGGGCCTCTGAAATCATTCCCACTCAATGGTCGCGGGGGGTTTACTGGTGATGTCGTAGCAAATCCGGTTAATTCCTGTCACCTCATTGACAATTCGCACGCTAATGCGGTCCAGTAATTCATACGGAATCCTCGCCCAATCCGCAGTCATAAAGTCACTGGTGGTGACGGCCCGGAGGGCCAGGGTATAGTCATAGGTCCGGCCGTCGCCCATGACGCCCACAGACCGGGTATTGGTCAGCACCGCAAAATACTGGTTCAGATTCTTGTCCTCCCCTGCCTTGGCCACCTCGTCACGGAAGATGTAGTCTGCCTCCCGGAGAATCTCCAGCTTGTCCTTGGTAATGTCCCCGATGACGCGGATCGCAAGACCGGGGCCGGGGAAGGGCTGGCGGCTGACCAGATATTCCGGCAGGCCCAGTTCCCGCCCCAGCTGCCGCACCTCATCCTTGAACAGCAGCCGCAGCGGCTCAATAATCTCCTTGAAGTCCACATAATCCGGCAGGCCGCCCACGTTGTGGTGGCTCTTGATAACGGCGGCGTCGCCCGTGCCGGATTCAATCACATCGGGATAGATGGTGCCCTGTGCCAGGAAGTCCACAGCTCCCACCTTTTTCGCTTCCTCCTCGAAGACACGGATGAACTCCTCGCCGATGATCTTCCGCTTACGCTCCGGGTCGTCCACGCCGGCCAGCTTGCCCAAGAACCGCGCTTCCGCGTCCACACGGACAAAATGGATATCCCAGGGGGCAAAGGCCGCTTCCACCTCGTCGCCTTCGTTTTTCCGCATGAGGCCATGATCCACAAACACACAGGTCAGCTGGTTGCCTACGGCTTCCGCCAGCAGCGCCGCGGCCACGGAGGAATCCACACCCCCGGACAGGGCCAGCAGTACCTTGCCGTCGCCCACCTTCTGGCGAACGGCAGCGATGGCAGTGCGCTTGTAGTCGCCCATGGTCCAATCACCGGCAGCATGGCAGACCTCATACAGGAAATTGCGAATCATGTCCACGCCGTGTTCTGTATGGTTGACCTCCGGATGGTACTGGACGCCATAGAATCCACGGGATTCGTCGGCAATGGCCACATTGGGACAGGCGTCGGAATGGGCGACAAGCGCGAACCCCTCCGGCACTTTGGCCATATAATCGCCGTGACTCATCCAGGAAATTCCTTCCTCCGGCAGGTCCTTGAACAACTTGCAGGATGGGTTGTAATAGGTCTTGGTCTTGCCATATTCTCTGGCCGAATCGTCCTGGGCCTCCGTCACCTGGCCGCCTAAGGTTTGGGCCATGAGCTGGCAGCCATAGCAGATGCCCAGAATGGGCACGCCCCAAGTAAAAATCTCCGGATCCACATGTGGAGAATTCTCCAGATACACCGAGTTGGGGCCACCGGTAAAAATAATGCCAATGGGCGCCATCGCTTTCAGTTCGGCCAAAGGCGTGGTATAGGGTTTCACTTCACAATAGACGCTGCATTCGCGGACACGGCGGGCGATCAGCTGGTTATACTGTCCGCCGAAATCCAGAACGATGACGGTTTGATGGCTCATGAGGGTTCCTCCCTTTTCTATAATCTGATATCCAATCCCAACGGATCTTCTCTTTCAATAATGTTGTCGGGAAACAGCAGATTCCTGCAATTCCGTACCGCCCCACTCCACAACTGTGAAGCTGGTGCGTGCCGGAGCTGTTAAAACCTGGGCGAAATCTTCACCGGCACGCATCAGCTTCACGGTTGTCTGCCGGCGAAATCTGTTACACTTAGTATCTCATATTTCCAGCGGCAAGTAAAGTGGGGCGGCAAATTTTTTCTGTCTCAGGCCGCCTGCCACGCGCCGCCGGCGCGGGTCAAAGCCGCAGAGCAGCCCTCGGCCACCAGACGGTAGGCGCCGTCCGGCAAATCCCCGTAAAAGCGCAGGTCATAGCTTTCCTGCTGGCTTCCCCCAGCGGGCAGAACCACCGCCATGTCAATGACGCCAAAGCTTTCTGCCGCCGGGACCTGATACCACTGGCCGTCCAATTCCACTTGCAGCCCATAATAGTAGCCATAACTCCACTCCTGTTCGGAGTCGTTATGGAAACAGGCCGTCACTTCGTCACCGTCCACGGCATCCACCGTCATCCGGATGCCCGCCGGGCTGTCCAGCGCTTCAGCCGGCTCTAAAAACAGCGGGTTCCAGTGTTCCCCGTCCGTGGCAAACGGCTGGATCCCCGGAATGCCGGACAGGCTGCGGCCATCCGGCTCATCCCAGTCATACGCTTCCAAAATCTGCGCAAAGTCCACATCCACCACATAAGCCGTCCCCTCCCGCGTCACCCAGACGCCGCTGCACCAGGCCGCGGTCAGATCATAGCCTTCCCGGTCGGATATCTCCAACACATAGACCGGCGCAGACAAGTCCTGAATCGAAAAAGCGTCCAGCTTCTCCGCAGGCAGCGCGTTCAGCGCTTTCAGCAGCATTTCTTCCTGCTGTGTATCGAATAGGAACCGGCACGTTCCCACTTCCCCATCCCATGTGTAAAGCGCCAGAGCGCTGGTCTCGGGGCTGGCGCCCTCCAGGAGATTTGCGCCCTGCTGTCCGCAGGCAGTCAGCCCCAACAACACCAACACAAGTGCAAATTGCCGCAAGCGCATGGTCATTCCTCCCACTTTCAAGTCGTTCTCATGGGAATTGGACGCAGAAATTTCCCACAATGTTCCGCAGATAAGCAAATTTCCGGCGAATCCTCGCCGGAAATTTGCGTGTTTGCGCTCAGTGCAGCTTCGCCAGATCCATGGCCACCAATCGGTGGCTTCTGCCCTGGCGGCGGGCAGTCAAGACGGCGCGAACAGTATCCACCGCCGTAATGCAGGCCACTCCCCGCTCCGCGCAGATGCGGCGGATCCGGAAGCCGTCGGTATGGTGGTCGTGGCCCTTGTCCGGGGTGTTGATAACCAGATTGATCTGGCCGGACTCGATCAGGGTCAGAATATTTGGCTCCTCCTCCCGGGCCCGGCGTACCATCTGGCACTCCACGCCGCCATTCCGCAGGAACTTGTAAGTGCCCTCTGTGGCGTAGATCTCCACGCCAATCTCCACCAGTTCCCGCGCTACGGACATGATCTCCGGCTTGTCCTCATCCTTGACGGTTAAAATCACCTTGTCGCCCCGCTTGGGAACTGACAGTCCACAGCTCTTCAAAGCTTTCAACAGCGCCTGGGGGAAGCGGGCATCGATGCCCAGCACCTCGCCGGTCGACTTCATTTCCGGACCCAGACCGCAGTCCACATCCAGCAGCTTGGCGAAGGAGAACACAGGAGCCTTGACGGCGTAATACTTAGCAGGGGGATACAACCCTGTGCCATAGCCCATATCCGCCAGTTTTTCTCCCAGCATGGCGCGGGTGGCCAGCTCAATGATGGGTACGCCAGTGACCTTGGAAATGTAAGGAATGGTCCGGGAAGAACGCGGATTGACCTCGATGACGTAGACCTTGTCGTTGAAGATCACAAACTGAATATTGACCAGACCCACCACATGCAGCGCTGTGGCCAGGCGGCGGGTATATTCCGCCAGAATGGCCTGGTGCTGCTGCTCGATGTTGATGGGGGGATAGACTGAAATGGAGTCGCCGGAATGGACGCCAGCCCGCTCGATGTGCTCCATAATGCCGGGGATCAGGATGTCGGTGCCGTCGCAGACGGCGTCCACTTCCACTTCGCGGCCCATGAGATATTTGTCCACCAGAATGGGGTGCTCCTGGGTCACCAGGTTGATGATGGCCATGAAGTCCCGGATATCCTGATCGTTGTAGGCAATCTGCATACCCTGGCCGCCCAGCACATAGGACGGGCGCACCAGCACCGGATAGCCGATGCGGTTGGCTACCTCCACCGCCTCTTCGGCCGTGAAGACGGTGCCGGCTTCCGCCTTGGAGATGCGGGTCTGCTTCAGAATCTCGTCAAACTTCTCCCGGTCCTCCGCGGCGTCCACACCTTCGGCGGAGGTGCCCAGAAT
>CBCPMX010000050.1:0-9844 GCA_965120355.1 uncultured Oscillospiraceae bacterium | reverse complement strand
GCCAGCAGGCCAGACTCAAGGCGGAAGCCGCTTCTGCAAATTCTCAGAAGGATACACAGAGCAAAAGCCATGCGAAGGGCCAACTGCTGGGAATCGGCATTTTCTTTGCCGTGATACTGCTGCTGCTTATCTATTTGCTGTTGATCTGACGCCTGTTTTGCGCCAGACAGGCGCTGTACAGTCGAGCATTTTCATACGGAAACCATTGCAAAGGGGACAGCCAAACCGTGCTGTCCCCTTTTGCCATTATGGAACATGGCCGGGGTTCCCCCTCATAGCCACACCGCCTGATCCACATGGAAAAAATACAGTATCCGTTCCTTCACCGGCTTTTCAAAAATCTGTTCCAGCGCGGCGGCATAGGCATCCAGCTGGCCACGGTAGTACTCGGCCCGCTGGGTCAGGGTCTGGGCCGTCACCCGGTCGGTCTTGAAATCCAAAATGGTCAGGCCGTCCTCCTCCACCAGGCAGCAGTCCACCACGCCCTGCAGCAGAATCTCGTCCGTGCCGCCCGGATACCAGGTTTCAGCTGGCGCCAACATGGAGAACTTGAACTCCCGCACCAGTTCCTTGGCCGACAACACCCGCTTTCCCAAGTCAGAGGCAAAGAACGCAGTAATTCTAGCTGGATGCACAGCGTCCGCCTGCTGCTGCGTAATGTATTCCTGCTCCACCAGACGGTCGATCTCCCACCGGACGCCCGCTTCCGTCCCACATTTGGCAAAGTCGGCAAACTGCATCACCAGATGGGTGGCCGTGCCCTTTTCCGCCGCAGTCAATTCTCCCAGTGCCTGCCGGAAGCGGGGACGCGGTACGTAAACGGTGGGAAGCTCCTCCGAAGCTGTGTTCTCCGCCGCTTCCTGATCCAATGTCCGGCCCTTCAGCTGGGTGGCTGTCAGCTTGGACGGAATCTGTGTATCAGCCCCATATGGATACTGATAGGCCATGGCCTCCAAAACACGCTCACGCGGCGGCATCTCCACGGGCCGCGTTTGAAAAACAGGCTGAATTTCGCTTTTCGACCCCTGCAGGCACAGATCCGAAGCCGCGTACAGACGGATCTCCCATGGCCAGCGGCCCTGAGCCGTATTCCCGGGCCTTCCGTACTTGTGCAGCGCTCCTGCCTCCGTGCGGCACAGCGCCGCCATCAAAATCCAGTCCCCCAGGCTGCTGGCAGACGCCGCCAACTCTTCCGGCATGGGCAAAGCCGCCTCCTGGGAAAACTTCTCGATGTCCCGCAGAAGCCGTTTTTTACACATGGTCATGATCAGCTTTGCTTTCGGTCTCGTCATGGCCACATACAGAACCCGCAGTTCCTCTGATACCGTCTCCTTTTTCTGTTCCATGGAGATCGCTGTCCGGGCAATGGTAGGATACCGTACCAACGTCTCCCGATCCAACACATACGCCCCCATCCCCAACCGGGGATGCACCAATACCGGCTGACGGACGTCCTCCAGATTGAACCGCCGGGACAGATCCGAAAGGACGACCACCGGGAATTCCAGTCCCTTGGACTTATGGATGCTCATGATGGTGACACAGTCGCTGGCAGCTGCAGATCCTGGCGGCGCCATTCCCTGCTCTCTGGCAGTCTCCAGGGTTTCCAGGAACTCCATCAGCGTCCCCTCAAACCCCAGCGAAAGGGCATACAGCGCTTCCAGATTCCGTACCCGCTGGGTGCCGCCATCCATGGCGCCGTAGAGCGCGGAAATGGATGTTTTTTGCCAGATCCGATCCAGCAGCCGGGTCACTGTGTCCGCAGCAGCAGATTGCCGCAATTCCTCCAGTTGCTCCAGGAATCGCCGTGCTTTTTCCGACTTGTCCCCAAACAACTGCAGCGCCTCCCAGTAATCCCCTTCCTTTTGCAGCAGACGCGCCTGTGCCAGCTCGTCGGAAGTAAAGCCTGCCAACGGACTTTGCAGAACACACAGCAGCGGCACATCCCGGCGGGGATTGTCGATAATTTGCAGCAGCGACACCAGCGCCACCGCTTCCGGCGTCTCAAAGAGGTTGCCCCCCTGATCACAGGTCACTGGAATCCCTGCCTGTTCCAGCGCCTGCACATAATAGGCCGCTGGCGTCCGCAGGGACCGCAGTAAAATCACCACATCCCCCGGCTGCACAGGGCGCATCGTCTCCCCATCCGGAATCAACTCGCCCGCGTCAAGCATGGCGCGGATTCGAGCCGCTGCAAATTTCGCCTCCACTTCCAGCTTGTCCGGCGCATCCTCCTCATCGCTGCCGGTCAGATCCAGGTCAATGGCATGCAGCTCCACCGCCGGTTCCGAGAAGGCGCTCTCCTTCCCCTCCGGCGGCTGCAGCGCCTCCGCCTGGCCATAGCGCAGATCCCCCACAGCCTTGGACATGACGGCAGAAAACACAAAGTTCACTGCATCAAGGATCTGCGGATCGGAGCGGAAATTTTGAGACAGCAAGATCTTTCGCGGCTCGCCCGCACCGGCGCGTTCCACGCTGGGATACCGATTGTATTTTTCCAGAAAGATGGACGGATCCGCCAGCCGGAACCGGTAAATGGACTGCTTGACGTCCCCCACCAGGAATCGGTTTTGGCCATTTCGGGAAATGGCCTCAAAAATCGTCTCCTGAACGGCATTGGAGTCCTGATATTCGTCCACCATGACCTCCCGGTAGCGGGCAGACAGCGCTCTGGCCGCCTGTGACGGTTTGCCGGAAGGACCGGTCGTCAGCAACCCAATGGTCTCATGCTCCAGGTCGCTGAAATCCACCAGGCTCCGCCGCTGCTTTTCTGCCCGGTACCGATCGGTAAACCGCTCCACCAGCGTCAGGAGCGCCTGCAGCGCTCTGGCAGACTGCCGCAGCTCCTCCAATACCACACTCGACGGCGCCGAAACCGGCTCCAGTACCGGTTTCAGCGCTGCCTTGCACCGCTCTCGAACGGCCTTAAGCTGCTCCTGCAGCGCCGGGTCTTCAAAGTTTCGTACCGCGCCCAGCCGTCCGTAGTCCATATGCGCATGGGCGGCCATGCCGTCCCAGCTTTGGATACCCGCCAGCGTCCGCACCTGCTCCGCCATGGACCGGAAGACCGGCACATACGCCTTTTCCAGCTTTTCATACCCGTCCATAGCCGCAATCGCGGACTCCAGCCGCGGCAGCTGGCGCTCCGCCGTCTGCCGGATCCGCTCCAGCAGATATGCCCCCCATGGCGTCTGCCCGGCGTCGGCACAATCCGCCAGATCCAGCGTATCCCGGCACTGGGCAATCCACACGGCCGGATAGGGGTGGCTGCAAACCGCCTCATAGACCCACAGAACAATCTGCCCCAGCCGCATGTCGTCCCGCCCGCTTCCGATGATGTCCAGCAGCTCCGGCAGGCCCTCCAGCGTCTCCATATGGCTGTAGGCATCCTCCAACACATCTTCCAGCGCCCGCTCCCGCAGGGCGGAACAGGTCTGCTCGTCTCCCACCCGAAAATCCGGCGGCAGGCTCAGCAGATGGCTGTACTCCCGCAAAATTGTGGTGCAGAACGCATGGACCGTGGAAATCTGTGTCAGGTACAGCAGATTCATCTGCCGTTGCAGATGGCGGTTGGTGGGATCGGCCGCCAGCCGCTTGCCCAGCTCCGCAGAGATCTTCGCCCGCAGTTCCGAGGCGGCGGCCTTTGTATAGGTGATGATTAGAAACTCGTGGATATCACAGGGCCGGTCCGGATCACAGACCATCCCCAACAATCTGTCCACCAGCACCTTGGTTTTGCCGGAGCCGGCAGCAGCAGACACCAACAGTGCGCCGCCGCGGCTATCCACCACAGCCTGCTGCTGCGCAGTCAATTTGAGTTCAGCCATGACGCGCCTCCCATTCCTGCAACGCTTCCCAAAAGTCTTGATAAGTACGTTTTGCAAAGTACCGGCGGCAGCCAGCTTCAGGCTGGCACCCAAGCTTGTAGTCGCACCATTGACACGCAGAAACCGACGGCCCCTTGAAATACGGATTGGGCGAGACCTCCCCCGCGGCCATCTGTTCCAACAGCTCCCGCAGCCGGCGATCCACATGGCGGCGCAGCAGCTGCATCTGCTCCCGATTCATCAAATCTCCGGTGCGTGTGCCGTCCTTTTTCACTGTATAGGGCAAATATGTTGGGGAACCGTCACAATGCTCCATGGCAGACAGCACAAGCTCGTCGTCCGTCAGAATTCCGTGACGCCTCAGCTCTTTTTTCCGGCTCTTCTCCGCTGTTTCCGGCGTCAGCCGCGACGGCGAAGACAGGACAGCGCTCCTGGCGGGGACATAGAGCACCCCCGCCGGCGTCAGTTTGCCGAACCGCTTGTCGCTGCGCTCCAGCGCAAACAGATAAATCAGCATCTGCAAGCTCAGTCCCTGGTAGACATCCGTGTAATCAAATACCTTCTTGCCTGTTTTATAGTCCACCACCCGCACATAGCGGACCCCATCGTGAGAATACAAATCCACGCGGTCCACAAAGCCGCTGATCTCACCGGCGGCGTGGTCAGAGGTCACCCGGTACGGCGGCACATCCGCCCCCGGCGCAAAGCCCAGCTCAAAGGCCTCCGGCTGAAAGTCGGATACCCGCAGTTCGGCTGCCATGCTGTCTACCACCCGGCGCACCTCTGCCAGGTTCCGGCGGTATAGGTAGACGAATCGCTCCGACTGTCCCGCCAGCCCATGCATCTCTTCCTCGGTGTACTTCTGAATATAGGAATCGGCAATGGCAAAGAGCCGCTCCTCTGACAGCTCGGCAAACCCGCCCTCATCGCGCACCTGCCGCGCCGTATGCTCCAGAACATAATGAACAAAGGTACCGAACACTGGCGCATCAAATGCGGCGCGGACATGGTTCTTCGCCTTGAGCCCATAGCGCAGGAAAAAAGCGTGATGGCAGGCCGCATAGGACTCCAACCGGGATGCCGACAAAAAGATAGGCATCCCCCACAGCTGCCGCACCAGCTCCGCCGACAGCGCGCCAGGTTCCCGGGCAGCCTGACGCCGCAGACCGCCGGCCAGTTCCGCCACCTGCGGCAAGCCGGCACACAGAACTTGCAGCTGCGCCCACCGGGGCTCCGCTCCGTACTGCGCCAGCAGCGCCGCCGCAGGTTCCGGACGGTACAGCGCCAGACTCCAGCTCTCCTGTTCCCGCACCGCCCCGGGGAACAGTGCGCACAACCGCTGATACAGATACGCCGGCGCGCCATCCTCAGCGCTGTAGCTGACAGACAGCCCCTCCTCCGGCGACGACAAGACACTGAGGATACCGGCCAGTTCCTGATTCAGCCGCCCTTCCAGACCGGGAGCCAGCTGAATGCCGCACAGCTCCAGCTGCTGCCGGTCCTCCTCGCTGAGCAAGCCGCTGGGCGTGACGCCGGACGGGAACACCCCATCTCCCGCGCCCAGCACCAGCAGATATTTGGGGGACTGATTGCGCAGATCCGGAATGGTTCCACACAGCACCGCGTCCAGCGTCACCGGAATGGTTCCCACATCATACTGACTCAACTGCAGCATGAACATCCGGCAAAACTCCTGAGGCCGCATCGCCGTCTGCCCCAGCACCGCGTAAAACTGTTCCAGCGCGGAAACCACCACGCTGTACAGCTGCAGATGCTCCATGGCCTCCTGACGGCGGTTCTTCTGCAGCAGCTGCTGCGCCAGGGCTTCCAAACGCTCCTCCAGGCCGGTGCGGGTAATGAAGTCGTAGAAGGCCAATACCAGTTCCCCTGTATTCTTTGCGGCCTGCAGCGCAGCCTGCAGCTCCAGCAGCGGCACAATCCCCGCTTCCCTGCCAGCGTTCAGTTTTTCCAGGACAGCTTCCGCCTGCGTGTCCAGCTCCAGGCCATAGCCGTCCGGGTGGGCTGTAAAGGCAGACGCCCACCGGCTGCCCCGCAGATTCCAGACCACGATGTAGTTCTCCAACAGATCACAGGTATCCCGATCCACCGGCGAAAGTCCGGTCTTCAGATACCGCAGCACATCCTCCGGCTCCAGATTGCCGGATGCAGCTTCCAGCGCCGCCGTCAGATATGTCATCACCGGCTTTTGCAGAATATTCTTTTTGCCGGACAGATACAGCGGTACACCATATTGGGCGCAGAGGCTTTCCAAAATCGGGCCGTAGCGGCTCTGATCCGTCACTGCCACAGCCATATCCCGGTACCGCGTTCCCTGTTCCGCCAAATCCAGAATCTGTTTGACCGCCGTCTGACATTCATCCCGGATGGAGGCGGCCTCCGAAAGAACAATCTCCGGCGTTTCTCCGGAAAACGGCGCCGTTCCTGGCGCAAACAGCGCCCTGTTGAGATACTGCATGGCCGGTTTTCTATGTACAGGGGGAGAAAGCTGAATCCATTCCACTTCGATTTGATACCGGTCCGCCATGCGCTTTAAAATCGCCGCCGTCCGGCGGGCACTGTCATAGATGGCTGTACCGCTTTCAGGTCCGTCGCAGGCCAGCGCCACCGTGAACTGCCCGCATCGCTTCAGCAGTGCCTCCAGCACCTGCAGCTCCAACGTCGTAAAGTCGGTAAACCCGTCCACATAGATTGCACGCCCTTCGGCCCAGGTGCTGTCCGACAGCTGATCGGCCAGCCGGGACAACGTGTCCCGCGGATCCGCCTGACCATTGGCGCAGACGGCATCATAGCTGTCCAGAATCAGGGCCAGTTCTTCCAGTTTCACCGCCAAGGCGCCCTGCGTCTGTCCTGCGGCCTCCCGCAGCCGTGCTGAAGAGACGGCATAGCTCTTCAGTTCATCCGTCGCCGTCAGCAGCTGGGTATAAAACGCCGGCTTTCCGGAAGCCGCGCCGTACAGCCGCAGCCGGGACCGGACAGATTCCAGCGCCTGAGCCATGGCCAGCAGCCGTCCGCCGGCGTCCAGACTCTGGCGGCACAGCCCTCCTTCATGAGAAAATACCCGAGTAGCCAACCGGGAAAAACTCAGCACCTCCGCATACCGGCAAACTGTCGGCCCGCCAGCCTGCGCCAGCCGCCGCTCCATCTGATGGGAAAACTGCTCCGGTGTCAGCAACAACTGCCCGTGTCTTCCCTGCCGCGCTTGCCGGATCATATCATCCAGAATCCACCGGCTCTTGCCGCATTTGGCCGGCCCGAGAAGGATCGTCAGCATCAGCGCACCTCCACTTCAAACTTTTCTCCATTCTATCATAATTCGCCGGAAAAATACAGGGGGCGCTTCCCCACAACACACAGCACCCCCGGCACGTCCCTGCGGAAAACGCGGACCCATGCCGGGGATGCCGTATGAAATGTTTGGATTGTCCGGTCCGGACCGCCTGCCTCGCCGGCTAATTTTTATCAGATTCTGTCTTTTGCATTGTCCCGGCGAAACAGCAGCGAAATGCACCACAGACCGGCCAGCCCTACCAGCGTGTAGACAATGCGGCTAAAACCGGCAGTCTGTCCACCGAAAATCCAGGCCACAAGATCAAACTTGAAAATGCCTACCAAGCCCCAATTGAGACTTCCGATGATCGCCAAAACCAAAGCGGTTGTATCCATAGCAAGCTCCTCCTACTTCAAACGATTTGTGTCCTTAGTATGGCTCAAACGGTGAAGTCTTATACAGGGGCAGGAAAATTTTTCTGATTTTATGTCACCGGCACGTCATTCACTGGCCCGCAGCCGCTCCACCACGGAGTATCGTTGCACGGCGCGGCAGGCAAACCAAGGAATAGCCGTCCCTATGAGCGTAAATACGGGAACAACCGCCAGCACAGGCCAAAGTGTGGGACGATACGTAAAGAACCAGAACAGCCCGCTTATGGCGTTCCCGGCCACAGGGCCCAAGGTCAGTCCCAGCAATAAGCTAAGCGCCGTAGCGCCTAAGGTATAAAGCAGCCCCTCCAGAATCAGCATAAACTTCAACTGCTTTTCTGTCATGCCGATGGCTTGGAGCACGGCTAGCTCCCGCCGGCGGGAGGTGATTCCAGTGAGAATCGCGTTAAAGAAGTTCAAAACGCCCACCAGTCCCACAATGAAGCTCAGGACGCTGCCCAACAGAAGAAACATGGAGCGCGTGCTTTCAAATTCCGATGCATAGGTGGCTTTGCTTTCGTAGTCCAGCTCTGGATTGACGTTCTCCGTGTAGTCCTGCAAAAATGCCTCCATGGCGGCGTTTGCCTCCTCGGTGGTGTCAAACGCATAATACATCACACTGTCTGTACCGGTGTCCCGGAGGAAAGTCTGGTCGTTCAAAATAAACTCATCGTTGCCGAAGTAGCGGTAACTCAGAGCACTTGGCACTGTCACCAGCGCCACAACCGTATACTCTACATCCCGATACTGCACTGGCCACTCTATCCAGTTTGCCTCGTCGGGTATGTCCTCCAAGCGTTCATAAACCTCCCCAGTGTCTGGATCACAGTATTCAAATTCCTCTACATAGCGTAGCGTGACCGTATCTCCCAGCTGCGCCCAGTGGGAGTCCATTTCGGCGTTTCCGTAATCGTCCTCCGCGTACACAGCGGCTATATAGTTTCCGCCGTCCTCATAGAGCTTACTCAGATCTCCTTCCAACACGGTGAGATGGTCCAGCGCAAAATCGCTCATGCCATAGAGTTGGGCAGTTGCCGCCAACATGCCTTCGTCGTTCCGATCCGTCAGGCGGATCAGATTGTCCATCTGCTCAGAGGTATACCAGAAGCCATTGATTTGACGGAAATAGTCCTCGGAAATGTACTCCAATACAGCCGACGTCTTGCCGTACACCACGCCGCTGCCGGTGATGCCGTCCTGCGCGTCGATATCGTCTATCACAGACTGGGAAAGCCCCATCTCGGTGTTAAAGAATTCTCCGCCTGTCTGAAACTGTCCGGCATCCGCCACAATAAAATCGCTGGCAGTAAAACTGGAAACATATTTGTCCATATCAAAACCACTGGTCAGATTGACTGTCACCGTCAACAGCACCACCGCCAGGGAGAGGGACAGCACAGTGAGTGCAGTTTTTCCACGGCTGCGCCCCAAATTGGCCCAGGCCATGGAGCACAGGGACACGCCTTTGCGCCTGCGCTCCCGCTTGTACCGGATCGTACTCCCCTCGGTATACCGTACCGCTTCCACCGGAGAGACCTTACCCGCCATCCGTCCGGGGCGGCGGCACGAAATCAAAACAGTGAGCAGTGCAAACAGCGCTGAAACAATAAAAATTACAGGACTCAGGGAAACTACATTGGACACACCGTCCAATCGGGATACGATGACGGGCGTCAGCTGCCCACCAATGCACCAGCCAAGTAACAGCCCCAAAGGAATTCCAACAGCAGAAATCGCCAATGCCTGTGTTCGGATAATCCGCCGGAGCTGCCGGGGCGTGGTACCAATGGTCTTGAGCAGGCCATAAAATCGAATGTCCCCAGCCACTGAAATCTGAAACACATTGTAAATGATCAGATAACCGGTAAATAGAATGAGCAGCAGCATGGCGGCAATGGCAATAATCAGCATGGGATCCACGCTGTCGGAAAGCTGGGCGCCTGTGTAGCCCCAGTTGACGCCGGTATGCACATAGTTCTCTGTCTGGAGATCGCTTTGGTATCCGCAGTTTTCCAAAATCTGCTCCAAATCCTGCTCAATCTGACGGGATCCATTCTTCAGCATGACATCCAGATTCCAGGTTCCTGTCATCCCGTCTGTCGGATTGTTGGGATCTACCCCGCATTGGGCCAAAATGTCATCCACACGGCTTTCTGGGATCAAAATATGGCTTGCCGTGACAGCCGCATCATACTCCCACCAGCCGCACAGGGTAAAGGTTTGGGTGGTCGTATGTCCGTCTACATCAAAAGTGACCGTAAACTCTGCCCCGAGCTCTGGCTCTATGTTCAGGAGGG
>CBCPMX010000049.1:0-3617 GCA_965120355.1 uncultured Oscillospiraceae bacterium | reverse complement strand
ACCCTGCTTTGTCCCCTGACAGCCCTGGACCTGCCTTGCGACTATGGGTTTCTGCTCTCCTGCTGTCTGCTGCTGTGCCTGTTGTTTACATTGCTTTGCCGGTTTTGCTGGCGTGTTTGGCCTTTTCGGTTGGCAGGGCTGGCTGTCATTGGCTGGGTGATATTCCAGAATTGGAGCACAATACGCCAGACCACGCTCGCATTGGTATCCACTGCGTTGAATCAATGGCGTGCCACTTACGACTGGCTTGGTTTTTTTTCCTGGGAGACGTCTGTGGCAGCATCGGAAACCAGCGCTACCCTGGTTTTTTTGCTGTTGGCAGCACTGCTGGTGCTGCTGCTCAGCTGGGCGGCGCTGCGGCGGCACAGCCTGTATACCACGCTGCCCCTGACGCTGCCGGCGCTATTGGTAAGTCTGGCCGCTGAAAACGCTTCCCCCGCCCCCCAGGCTTTATTTCTTCTGCTTGCTTTCTGGCTGGGGTTGACTTTGACCCGTGACCTGCGAAAAAACAGAGACACCCGCAGTATGCTGGCCGCTCTGTGCCTGCCTTGCGTGGCGTATCTTGCTTTCTTCGGGCTTTATCTGCTGTGCAGCCCCTCCAACTATGTCCGCCCCGACTATGCGGACAATGCTCAGCTTCGCATTATGCAAACCCTGGTCCAGACCGGGAACTTTCAGCTCCCGACCATGCAGTCCGCCTCTCAGCACATGGAAAACCTGCCGCTGGATCAGCTGGACGGTGGCTCCACCTCCAACGCTACCGTCCTTCGGGTGCGCGCTTCTTTCACCGGACAGCTGTATCTGCGGGGATACTCGATGTTAAATTATTCCGACAGCACCTGGACGCTTGGCACCGGCGGCACGGACTACGAATCCTATTTTTCTGCGCTGACCGCTGCCGAACCCACAGACACTGTGGAAATTCGCGCCGCTCTGGATTCTTCCGGCCTTCTGTATACGGTCTACGGCCTGTGCGGCGATCTGCCGGAAGGTGCGCAGCTGGTAGGTGACTACGCAATTTCCTATTCCGGTTCAGACAGTTACACCCTTTCCTGTTCCACCGATGCTATTGCCGTCGGTACCACTACTTATGGGCAGTCCGTGGCTACTTCCAGCGATTATCTCTCCGTAGATATGACTGCCGCTCAGCTTGCAGCCCTGACGGAAATTTCCGAACAAATTCTTGCCAGCCTGCCGGAAGGCGAACGAACCGTAGAAGATATTGCTGGCGCCGTGGCAGACTATGTGCGCAGCAGCGCTGTCTACGACCTGGATACCCCTGCCAATCCCGAAGGAACGGATTTTGTCCTATACTTCCTACAGGAGAGCCACCAGGGCTATTGCGTCCATTTCGCCTCTGCCACAACGCTGTTGCTGCGCAATCTGGGTATTCCTGCCCGCTATGTCACGGGATATTCCGTTCAGATTTCCCGAGCCAATTCCTGGGTCAGCGTCCGCGCTTCCGACGCGCATGCCTGGACGGAATATTTTAACGGAGAAACCTGGGTCCCTCTGGAATCTACCCCTGGCTACGACACTATCACTTATGTGGAAGCGGATCCGGAGTCCACCAACGCCTCAGCAGAGCCATTGCCGGAGGACTCGGAAACGCCTGTGGACGAATCGGAATCCCCCGAACCCACGGCAGATTCCTCTTCCTCCCAGACACCGGAACCGGAATCTTCTCAGGATAACTCCCCGGACGCCAGCCAGCAAGCCGGCTCCAGCCACACGGCCGCCTCTTCCGGCGCAGACGCCACGCAGGCTCCGTTGACCCGGTTCCTGTGGCTGCTGCCAATTCCTCTGTTGATTCTGTTCTTTGCGCTGCGCCGCAGTTGGATCCTGCGGCGCCGGAATGCCCGTTTTCAGGACCCGGATCCAGCAAACGCTTTCGCCGCCATGTGGGCGTATATGCTCCGTCAGGAGCGCCACGGCATCATCCCCTCCGAAGCCCTGATTACCCTGGCCGAGAAGGCTCGGTTCAGCCGGGAGGGCGCCAGCCAGGAAGACTGCGACGTTCTCCGGCGGGAGCTGGAAACCGCCATCCATGCACTGTATCAAGGCGCCTCCTGGCCACAGAAATTGGCTCTGCAGTATTGGTATGTGGTTTAACGCCATCCACACCATCAGATAAAAAGCCCGCCGGCAGCCGTCGCACAGGCCACCGGCGGGTATTTTCTATCTCAGGAATTTCGAAACTTGCTGGGGCAGGTGCCCTCGTAACGTTTGAACGCACGGTTCATGGTCAATGTGCTGGAAAAGCCCACTCGCTCTGCAATGTCCTTTACACTGAGGGGCGAATCCAACAGCGCTTTGGCCGCTTCCAGCCGCTGGAGCTGGATATAGTCAAACAGACGTACACCGATGTGCTGCTTGAACACTCTGGAGCAGTAAGACGGACTCATATTAAACTTCTCCGCCACATAAGAAACCGTGACATTGACATCGGTGTAATTCTCCCGAACAAATTGCTCCATCTGCAAGACCCAAGCCGGCGGCCCCTCTTTCTTCTGCTGCTGGGTAAAGGTCTTCAAATCGTCCAGAATCTGATCCATTTCCAGCATAAAATCATTAAGCGTCGGCGCTTCAGCCAGCCGCGGGCCTGGATTGTATTGATTTTGGAACTCATCGCCCATGCTGGTGCGCAAATCCTGCAGCATGCACAACAGCGTATTGACCATCCCGTAAACCCGGAAACGGAAAATGTCGATGGTAGGCCGGGTCTCATGGAACTCTCGGGAAATCATCTCATGCATGATTTCCCGCACTCCCTCGAAATCCTGGAGTTGGAAGCAGGACAGCAGCTTTGTTTCCATTTGCACAAAATTGGTCTCCGGCGGCGGTGTCAGAGACCGATGCGTCAAATCCTCGTAAAAGACGATCTGTTGATCCTCGTTGATGACCTGAATGTAATCAGCTATGGTCTGCGTGTCCTTATAAGCCTTATAAATCTCCAGCGGTGCATGATACTCCCGGCTGATCATAATGGTAACAGTCAGACCGAATTCCCGTTCCAGGGTTTCCATCTTGTATTGGAGCTGGCCGCGCAGCCGGGTATGCAGCGCATCCTGATCTTCCCCGTTCCGTTCGTCAAAGTTCAGTACAGCGATCGTCTGACCGGCGTAAACTGCCGCTTCAGACACCACATCTTCGTCAAAAGCATTCTGCAGGGCGTTGCGCAGAATAAAAAAGATATCGCGCCGCTCCTGGGTCCGCAGGCCGTCCCCCTCGCATAATACGCCCCATGTCTCCAGCATCGTGGCCACCACCAAATAAGACTGGTGCGGAAACACAACACCAGACACAGCGGCATCCGTCCGTAAATCTTCCTCCGTAAGGAAATATCCGCCGGTATACAGCCGGGAGAAAAACAGGTCGCGCTTGTCGATCTCCGCTTCCCGCCGGAACGCCGTATCCGCCTGCTGCTCCTCCTCCAGTTCCCGGCGCAGCTCAGTTGTCCGCCGAAACAGCAGCAGCAGTACCACCGCAAAAACCGCCGCTTCGACGGCAAACACATAGATCATTGCATTCACTCCATTCCTTGTCCACTCTTAGTTTATCGAAAATCAGGACAGAAATCAAGGTGCGATTTGGTTCCTTCCCCGCTTCCCCAATAT
>CBCPMX010000048.1:0-20697 GCA_965120355.1 uncultured Oscillospiraceae bacterium | reverse complement strand
TACATGTCCGGCAAATCTGCCTGATTGGCAGTTGCCGGACATGTACACTCTGTACACCTTGTTTCTTGACAATTCCAAAATGGAGTGCTATCTTTTTTTACATGAATATTCGTTTTCATGCGGATATTATTCATTTTTGCACTTCTGCAATACGAAAAGAAAGGTGAAGAGCATGAAAAACCAAACTTCCCTTAGACGGCTGCTGTCGATGTTGATGGCAGTCGCCATCCTGCTGAGCCTATGCGCTGTCCCCGCAGCCGCCGCTGAGGACAATGCACCAGCTGCCAGCGTAGTCAACACCTCCAATGACGGCGGTGAAAACTACATCAGTCTGACCACGGAGCGGACTTTCAAGGCCTCCATCCCCGTGGACATGACGGAAGAAGAAGCCCAGGCAGCTGCGGAATCCGTCACCTGGTCTCTGCTTCGGGACGAGAACCAGCCGTATCTGGATGCTGAGCTCTATCCCAACCAGAGCGCAGGCGGCCCTCTGGACAGCTGGATATGCACCGACGGCTCCACACCGCTGTTCTCCAATATTCAGACCAGCGTGGAGACTGTTGACGGCCAGGTATGCCTGACCGTGACTTTTGAAAACGGCATCTATTTTTACAGCCAAAACCGGCAGACCGGCGAGTGGTATACCGATGCCAGCGCGCCCCACTCCAACGGCGGCAGCTACCTGGATGTGTGCGGGTATTTTGACTTGACGGCCCTTCAGGACGACGTGGTTCTGGGTTCCGCCGCAGTGAAAATTGTCCCCTATGACAGCTTCCACACCATGTCCGAGATCTATGAAGAGATTGACGCCATTGTGGAATTTGCCGCGCAGAACACCGATTTGTACGTAGAAAAACTCTCCATGGGTTCCAGCCAGGGCGATCTTGGCCTGGAAAGTCTGGACATGCCCTACCTGATTGTGGCTAAGGATCGGGAAGCCGTTGAGAATTGGGTCGCGCTCACTGAAGAGGCGGAAGAAGATCCCTCCAGTGTGCTGGCACAGATCGAAGCCGGTACCCTGACCGACTATCAGGTTCCTGTGATGTATTCCAATATTCACTCCAATGAGGTCTCTGCCTCCGACGGCATTCTGGCCTTCACCTGGATGCTGATGGAAGCTGCCGCCGGCAGCGGCGAAATTGAGTATGATATGCTCACCGGATTCACCGAAGAAGGTCTGGCTGAATTGGCCGAGCAGATGGGTCCCGTGGGCGAGGAAGGCTCTGTGGCCATCCCTGACCTGGTAGCAGACACCGCCACATATCTGGGCTACATCAAAGGCGAGAATGAGGACGGCACCACCGCCTCTGTCTCCACTGTGGTGGACCTGGAGAAGTATTACACCATTGAAACGTTGACTGTGGATGTGGACGAACTGCTGGACGATGTATTCTTTATTATCGTCCCTGAAGAGAACGTCGAAGGCCGCACCTATGTGACCCGTACCTCCTCCGGCGGTTTTGATTTGAACCGGGATAACTCCTTCCAGACCCAGGCCGAAACTCAGAACATGACGCAGCTCATCTCCATGTGGAATCCCGTCAGCCTTACGGAGTTCCATGGCCGGGTCCAGGCCTTCCAGTGCGAACCCTGCGATCCGCCCCATGAGCCCAACTTTGAATATGACCTGTTGGCCGAGCACCTGATGACCGGCGGAGAGGCCCTTGGCATTGCCGCCGTCGCCAACAATGACGGCCACAACAGCTATGTCATTCCCCAGCGCGACTATTTGAGCTACACCGGACAAACCACCGAAGACGGCGAAAATCAGACCTGCTGGTACGATCCCTGGGATGACATGTCCACTTCCTACACGCCCCAGTACGCCATGCTTCACGGCACTGTGGCCTACACTGTTGAAGTCCCCGCCTATGACGAGTACATGGTAGAGGCTCTGGCCTACGGTCAGCTGGGTCAGTCCGATTATATTGCCGCCAACAAGGAAGGTTATCTGACCGCGCAGGTTCAGATCTTTGAACGCGGCGTCACCAACTTCAATTCCAACGCCTATGAACTGGTGGGCCAGTGGTTCTGCGACCAGTACGATGTAGAAGGTGCGGAAGCCGATCTGTTCCGTCCTGTTTACGACGGTGAAGGACAGAACGGTAACTTCTATCCCGAGTGCTACATCATCCCCCTGGACGGCGTAAACCAGTCCAATCTGGATGCCGCTGACGAAATGCTGACCTACCTGGCCCGCAATGATGTCAAAATCATGATCGCGGACACTGCGTTTACATACGACGGTGTGGAGTATCCTGCCGGCACGGCCGTGATCTCCATGTACCAGGCCAAGCGCAGTGTGGCCAACAGCGTGCTATACGACGGCACTGTCATTACCGAATGGCCCGTTCTCTATTCCGAGGGTATTACTGCCTTCAATTATACCCGCGGCTTTGACATGATCACCTGCGCCGAACCTGCCGCCTACGAAGTGATCGCCGCCGCATGCAGCGAGAGCAGCAGCTGGACTGTCGCCTCCTACTTTGCCGGTGAGACCGGTGGCAAGGTCATTATTACCAACGCCTCTGAGGACTCCACTGCTGCGGTCAATGCCCTGCTGCAGGCAGGCAAGAGCGTCAGCCTCATCACCGAAGGCGACTACATGGGCAGTTTCCTGTGCGACTATGCCGACTATGAGAGCGTAGCCGATGACTATCTGATTTCCGCCATCGCCGTAGAGGGCAGCGAGCCGGACTCCTGCGTCATTTCCAAGGCTCCTGTGATCTATATTTCCGGCAAACCTTCCGACAACACTTCCGGCTTTGTCAAGAGCACGCTGGTCAGCGGCGCATATCAGTACAACTATGACCGGCAGGCTATGGAGCTGTTGGGCTTCACCGTCACCGACAACGCCGCCGAAGCCGACCTGATCATCGGCGCAGCTGCCTTGGACGATCAGGCTTTGGCCGCCGTGCAGAGCGGTACCGCCTATATCGGCTATGGCTCCAACGCCATACGCTCCGCTGTTTCCCTTTTTGAAGACGGAGACCTTGTCCGCGAAACTGTCAGCAGCTCCTCTATGGACGCTCTGGCCTATGTGACCTATCCCACCAACAGCCTCATCACTGCCAGCTATGTTGCCGAGGGCGACGACGTCCTCTATGGCTACGGCGCAGGCTACTTTGCCGCCATCCCTGACGGTGCTCAGGTGCTGGTTCAAATTGATGGCTCCAGAGAGCCGCTGGAGGGCTTCCTGTGCAGCGACGGTGAGCACTATGAGGACTTCCTCAACGACTCCATCCAGGCTATCTCCTACAAGGGCGAGGGCAAGGACGGCGCAACACTGAACGTAGTCCTCTTTGCCAATACCCTGACCAACAAAGTCCATCAGCGCGATGAATTCAACTTCATCAGCAATGCCGCATGGGTAGCCGTACTGGACGGTTACGAAGAACCTGCAGCTGAAGCCAGCACCAGCACCGGCTACACCGATGTGCCGGACAATGCCTGGTACGCCGATGCGGTGGCCGCCGTCACGGAAATGGGCCTGATGAACGGCATTACGGATACCACCTTTGAGCCGTCCACCACCACCAACCGCGCTATGCTGGTCACGGTGCTCTTCCGGATGGCCGGTACACCTGAGACGGCATCCAGCGATACCTTCACGGATGTCACCGACGCTGACTACTTCAGCACCGCCGTCGCCTGGGCCTCTGCCGCCGAAGTGGTCAACGGCACCAGCGACACCACGTTCTCGCCCAGAAATACGCTGACCCGTCAGGAAGCTGTGACCATGTTCTATCGCTACGCGCAGAGTATTGGCGCCGACGTCAGCGCCTCTGCGGATCTGTCTGGCTATGTGGATGCCGGCAGTGTCCGCGACTACGCCGAGGAAGCCATGGCCTGGGCTGTGGCCACTGGACTGATGACCGGTACCACAGAGGACACCCTCTCCCCCGCCGGCTCTGCCACCCGTGCTGAGCTGGCCACCATGCTGGTTCGCTTTGCCGAAAGTGTGGCAGAGTAACCAGGCATCCCAATCAACAGCGCAAAAGCCCCCGCCATCGGCGGGGGCTTTCACTATATAATGCCTTCCCATTTCTCAGGGAATCCGTATGTCCGCTCCTTTCAAATGCCCTGCCATATGCGGCAGAGACACTGGCCGGCTCAAACCAACGACCGATTCAGATACCTCTGGTAGGCCGCTGTATATACTTCGAGAATTTCGGGCAAGTGCATCGTGTTCATCAACGTGTCCAAATAGGCGGATACTGTCGTTTCTGTCAACGCCGTATCCCCGAACACGACGCTGTAAACAAACTCATTGATATAGGTCATCATGTCCGATAAATACGTGGAGATGGATTCCTGTTCTGTCACAGTAAAGCTCAGCGCCTCAATGGGCAGCGTCCCGGAATTGCCCGTATAGGCAGAAGCCCAGATTTCCGTGGCCTCGCGCTGCCAGTCCTCATACAGATATTCCGTCCGATGGGCTGCGATCAAGCCACAAAGGCCGGGATTTGTGTAATACCCCAGTGCAGCCCGGACGGGAAGTCCGTCAGGATTGTTGGCAATCAGATCTGTAAACTGCGGCTCGCCGTCCACAATTTCATAGGACAGTCCTTCAATGCCATAGCTGGCCAGCAACGATCCCTCTTCCGTGAACAAGTAATCCATGATTTTTACCATCAGTTCCGGGTGCGCACAGTCGGTAGAAACGGACAGAGTCGCTGCCGCAATGCTGTCCCCGTCCAGATACGTCAGAAAATCCCCATACTCTGTAGGCTCTCCCAAAGCCGCCATGGCCCGCATATAGGCGTTGTCATCTTCCAAAAGGGCCAGATAGGATGGGACATTGTCTGCGGAATCGCCGTTGATGGCGATATTGCCCTGTGCAAACAGGTCGCTGGAACTGCTGTCCGTCATATCTGAAACCATAAACAGACCTTCCGACGCCAGTTTTTTCAGATAGGCCAGATACTCGAAATAGTAATCCTCCGACGGACCGTATCCCACAGTGCCGTCCAATTTGACATAGAAGTTTGTCGGTCCAAACGCGTTCCATACGCCTTCGGCAGAAATGCCCACTGCATTGGGGTCCGCCGTAATCATCTGATAATAGGCTGTCTCACATCCAAACTCTGTCTTACAGGCCAGTAAAACTTCGTAAAATTCGTCCGGTGTCGTCGGGATAGAAAGCCCCAATTGATCAAGCCAATCCTGCCGGACCCATAGGCCGTCGGAAATCTCCCCCCGCTCTGTCATGATGTTGTACATAACTGGCAGTTCCCCATCATCGGTCATCATATTGCGCAGGGTATCCTCATCTTTGATGATCCACGCCCAGTAGTTGGGCGCATATTCCTCCAGATAGCCGCTCAGATCATAGATAACCCCGTCCGCCAATGCGCCGGATGCACCAGTGGCATAAAACGATCCCACCGCTGTCAGCAGATCCGCCGTATCTCCAGCAATAATGGATAAATTCAACCGTTCCTGATATGATGTACTGGGCACCTCCGTCAAAACAAACTCGCAGTTCAGGGTTTGCCCCAGAGCGTCCCACCAGGGAGACGCACCCCAGCCTTCCGTAAAGAAGCTGGCAAAGAAAAATGCATATTGGAACATCACCGTAACCTCCAGAGGCTCCTCCTGCAAATAGTAGTAGTCCGGTCCGATGATCACTTCTTCTCCAGCTTCGGCCTCCTCCATATCTTCCGGTTCCTCTGATTGAAGCTCTTCAGCGGTTTCCTGAACCGGTTCGGTCTCTTGCCCGGCGGAAGCCGTCACCGAGGCTTCTTCTACAGGCGCTGCAATAGCTTCCGATGTGGTTGCTTCTGGTTCCGCCGTACCGCTGCATGCAGACAACAAGGTCAGCAGCATTGCGGCAATCAGCATCCATGCAAAATTACGCTTCATCATTCATCCGCCTTTCTTTTTCATTTCACATAGTTCCACACTGAAGAAACTGCAATGTGGCCCGGTCAAAGCCCTTCACCCTACTGCCGGCTTTCCGGCCAGCTGCAAAGGCCACTGATCCGCTCCCCTGTATAAAGGGTACCACAAAATCTGAATGACCGGAAATGCAAACTGGGCGAATGATATTACATCCATGTAATATCATTCGCCCAGCGGCGCAGGCCCTCTGCACGCGCTCTTCCTATGATTGAAACAACTGCATAAACCGTTGCACCCATTCCACCATTTTAAATTTTAATACATACGTGCCCTCGTCCGCCGTAATCAGCGCCACCTCGCCGTCTGTCAACCCAGCCGATGCAGCGGCCGTATAGAAATCTTCCGTGGTGGCCGCCAGGCACAGAGACGGAAAGACGACGCACCACCAGTTGTGCCCCTCCCCTTCTCCGATTGTCACACGCAGCGCCAAATAGCTTCCGGATGGCAGGGAGAAGGTATCATAATCCCGCTGCGGAAATTGCTCTTCCTGAAGCGTCACCGTCACAGGGGCCGCCGCATCTTCGGCAGCCAGCCGTGCTTCTGCAACAGCTTGCAGATCCTCCAAGTGGCTGCGGAGGATTGTCTCCGCCTCGGCTGCATCGGCGGCTTCCGCCAGCCACGGCTCCGCCGCCGCCAGAATATCATCCCGCACCATCAATTTTACTGCCTGATCTTCCTGGGTGTCAGAGTTGGCAACCACATGCAATCGGATCAGCTTTTCAGACAGGGCCGCCTGTTGGCGGCTTGCCACCGCGCCGCAGCAGATCGCAACGGCCATAGCAACCATCAGTGCAATTTCCCATTTTTTCAGCTTCATAAAAAACACCGTCCAGGTATGTACTGATACAGAACTTCTGATGAAATCCTCGTTTCCTGCGATTGCTCATCGAAGTTTGATTACATTCTGGACGGTATTCACATAAATTATACAGGTTCTGCTAAAAAAGTTTCAGGATATATCGGTTTTAACGCCGCAGCAGCCGTCTGCGCCGCTTTCTGGTCCTCAAATATGCCATAGAACACGGATCCGGTGCCGGTCATACAGGTGGCCAGTGCACCGTGGGCCAGCATTGTGTCCCCAATGGCAGCGGCATGCGGATACTGTGTCAGCACCAACGGCTCAAAGACATTACACAACTGTGCCGCCAGGCCCCGCAGGTCTCCCTCCGCAATGGCGTCCATGGCCGCTTTGGTATCGGGCCGGCGCAGGATGGGATAGGCATCCACCGCCCGGAACAGCGCCGGCGTAGAAATCGAGAAGTCTGGTTTACATAACACAATCCAGCTGTGAGGCATAGGCGGCAGCCTGGTCAGCTGTTCCCCCCTCCCCTTGGCCAGGGCTGTTCCTCCCAAAATGCAGTAGGGTACATCCGATCCAACCCGCGCCCCAACGCGGCACAGTGCCGTTTCCGTCAGCGGCCGACCATGCAACTCGTTGAGTAAATGGAGTACCGCAGCGGCGTCAGCGCTGCCTCCAGCCATGCCAGCCTGGGAGGGAATCCGCTTCTTGATAGTCATGGCAAGGCCGGTATCCGTCAGACCCGTGGCCTGATAAAAGGCAGCGGCAGCCTTCCATACCAGATTTTCCGGCCCGCAGGGCAGGTCCCCTGGACTGCAGGACAGCTCCCATGGCTTTCCGGTCTGGGTCTGTATCGTCACTGTATCCCAAAGGGACACTGTCTGCATAATCATTTCCATTTCGTGATATCCGTCTGGCCGCAGTCCCAGCACATCCAGCGTCAAATTCAGCTTTCCGAAAGCTCTGCGCTCATACGTCATCTCGGATCAGCCTGCCTTCCATATAAAACCGCTTTTCATTGGCAGTTCCCATGGAAAAGGTCTTGCGCGGCAGGACGCCGTCTGCAAGCACGCTGGGGAACAGATCCCCCTTATTCATGGACGGCAGCAGGAACGCCACCGTATCCGGCTTTTCAGCCAGGGCGCAGGCCACGTCCTCGCCATGGATATAGTCGATCTCGCCGCCGCGGCCGCACAGCCAGCTGTCCAGGAACTGCTGGAGCGTGCCTACGGCCAGGCGGCTTGCACCACGGTCCAAAAACACAGTCTCCCGGCCCCCGGCCCAAACACAGGTCACCCCATGCCCGTCCGGCACAGACGCCTGCCGCAGCGCTGCCAGAAGTTCCTCCGCCACAATGCCGGAGACTACCCGATGAATCGGCTCAAAAACCAACGCTGCATCATGAATGTTTTCCACCTCTACCAGCGCATAACGGGCCGGATGCGCGGACCAGTCCCGCGCAGGATCGCTGGCCTTCAGCTGTTCATAACAGGTTTTAGCTGTCGCCAGGGAGTGATTGCCGTCGCCCACAGCAAAGAGCATCGGAGATGCGGCCTGAAGTGCCGTCAGGCTCTCCTGCACTGCCACAGCCTCCCGTCCGCTGACCTGCCAACCACACAGGCGGCCGCCTTGGGCCATGAGGTCAAATCCATAAACGCTTTTCAACCGGTCTTTTGCCGCCGTCAAAGGCCCCAGAACGCTGTCCGCCGGATCGTCCATCAGCAAGATTACATGGGGCAACTCCAGCAGCGCATCCTGCCGGACACGGACACGGGGTGGGATTCGCGCCTGCACTGTGTCCTCCGTGGCGCGAACGGCCCCGCCGGAGCCAGGCAGGTAATCATAAGCTTCCAGATCCACCATGCCTACCAGGCCGCGGCGGACGCGGCCACTGGACACCGTCCGTTCCAGATAGACAAACGAATCCTTCAGCACCTGAAAGACGCCGCCGTCCCAATATGCACGCATACTGGCGTTGATGGCGGCAATTCTGTCGTCCACATCCGGCGCTTTGAGCTGCGTCTCCGGCAGGATCATCCGCAAAGTGGACGGCGCGCCGCCCACAAAGCGTTCCACCTCCGCCCAATATTCTGGTTGCGAGGAATACTGGTCGCAGGCCACCACAGCCCATTTTTTCAGGTCGCAGCCCTGCGGCAGCAAAATGTCCGCAGGCCGGAACGGAAGCGTTGCAAACTGCTGTGCCATATTCACTGGTCCTCCTGTGCAGCTCAGTCCAACACGGCCAAAATGGCCTTCAGCAGATCCTCAAATTCCTCAAAGGCAGGCAGCTCCGGATGCTCCGCTTTAATCTGAGCGGTACTGCGGAACAAAAACCCGGCCTTGCTTGCCTGGATCATCGCCAGGTCATTAAAGCTGTCGCCGGCAGCAATGGTCTCAAAGCCCATGGACTGCAGCGCCCGCACCGTAGTGAGTTTGGAATGCTCACACCGCATGCGGTAGCCGGTAATGCTGCCGTCCCGAGCCACATCCAGCGTATTGCAGAAGATGGTGGGCCAACCCAGCTTCTCCATCAATGGTTTGGCAAACTGTTCAAACGTGTCGCTGAGGATGACCACCTGGGTCTGGCAGCGCAGCGCATTCAGGAACTCTTTCGCGCCCGGCAGCGGGTCAATGGTGGCAATGGTGTCCTGAATCTCCCGCAGGCCCAAGCCGTGTGCATTGAGAATGTCTAAACGGTAATGCATCAGCTTGTCGTAATCCGGCTCATCGCGGGTCGTGCGCCGCAGTTCAGGAATGCCAGTGGCTTCGGCAAAGGCAATCCAGATCTCCGGCACCAGAACGCCCTCCATATCCAAACAGACAATGTTCATGGTAGTTCTCCTTTTTCGTAGTTTTACAGCAAACGGCCAGGGACTGCCCGTCCCTGGCCGTGCAGTGTTTATTACAGGGTCTTGAGAAACACTTCAATCCGATTCAGGGCTTCCTCCAGATTCTGCATACTGGAGGCATAGCACATACGGACATATCCCTCTCCGCTCTCGCCGAAGGCTGTGCCGGAAATGGCGGCCACCTTCTGGCTCAGCAGCAGCTTTTCACAGAACTCATCGGAGGACAGGCCCGTGGAGCGGATGCAGGGGAACACATAAAATGCACCCTTTGGTTCAAAAGTTTCCAGGCCCAGCCGGTTCAGGCCGTTGACCAGATACCGGCGGCGGCCATCATACTCTTCTCTCATGGCCGCAATATCACCGTCGCCGTTGCGGACGGCCTCAATGGCTGCGTATTGACTGGTGGTGGGAGCGGACATGATGGCAAACTGATGGATTTTGGTCATCTGGTTCACCAGCGGCTGCGGTCCGCACACATAGCCCAAACGCCAGCCGGTCATGGAATACGCTTTGGACATGCCGTTGACAACAATGGTCTGATCATACATCTCCGGCAGATTCGCCATGGAGACGTGCCTCTGGCCACCGTAGGTCAATTCCGCATAAATCTCATCAGAAATCACAAAGACTTCGTTTTCTTTCAATATCGGCGCAATTGCCTCCAGATCCGCCCGCTCCATAATGCCGCCGGTGGGATTGGAGGGATACGGAAGGATAATCGCCTTGGTTCGCGGCGTCAAAACCGCTTGAATTTGTTCCGGCGTTACCCGGAATTCATTGTCCGCCGTCAACTTCAGCGGCACCGGCACACCGGAACAGAGACTGGCCAACGGCCCATAGCACACAAAGCTGGGTTCCGGTACGATGACCTCATCGCCGGGATTCAGCAGGCAGCGCAGCGCCAGGTCAATGGCCTCGCTGCCGCCGACAGTGATCTGAATTTGATCCTCAGGCGCATAGTCCAGATCAAAGCGGCGTTTGAGATACAGCGAGATCTCCCGCCGCAGCTCTGACAGGCCCGCATTGCTGGTGTATTTTGTAAATCCTTTTTCCAGAGAGTAGATGCCAGCGTCACGCACATGCCACGGCGTCTGAAAATCCGGCTCACCGACACCCAGAGAAATGACGTCGTTCATCTCCTCCAGAATATCAAAAAACTTGCGGATACCGGAGGGTTTGATTTGCAGGACTCGCTGCGACAACAGCTTGGAATAGTCAATCATACGAAAATCATCCTCTCCTTTTGCTCCTCCGGCGCGGCGAAAATTGCGTGTTTTTCCTTGTATTTGTGGAGAATAAAGTGGGTCGCCGTGCTGATGACGCCGTCAATGGGGCTCAGCTTCTGGGAAACAAACGTCGCAACCTCTTTCAGGGTGCGTCCGGAAATGATAACGGTAAAGTCATAGGCGCCGGACATCAGATACAGGCTCTCCACCTCTTCATACTGATAAATCCGTTCCGCAATGCGGTCAAAGCCCTTGTCCCGCTGAGGGGTCACACGCACTTCGATCAAGGCAGTGACAAACTCCTCCCGGGTGCGCTCCCAATCGATCAGGGCCTTATAACCGAGGATCACCCGATCCGCCTCCAGCGCTTTGATGGCCGCTGCCACATCCTCCTCCGACGCATCGCAATATGCCGCCAGCTGCGCCACCTTCAAAGTGCAGTCCTTTTCCAGCAGGGACAAAATTTTTTCTGCCAAAAGTTTCACGAATGATTCCTCCTTGATATCAATAATTTATCCAGGCCAGCAGCCTGTGAAAACATTATACCGCATTTCCCACAAGTTGCAAAGTGAATTTGAACTGATGGGAAAAAACCTCTTTAACGATGAAAAACTTCCCTCTTTGCCCGCAAAAGTTTGTGCAATCTGTCGCAGGCTTTTCCGCTCAGATTTGGACTGCTTCCCGCATGGCTTCCGCGCACGGCGCCAGCTGCATTGAAATATTTGGATATCGCAGGCTCATACATATCGGTTGCGGATACGAACAGCTTCAAAATCGTGTCCGTAAACGCACCCTATTCATCGCCATTCTCCAGTCCAATTTAGACATAAAATCTCTTTGCTTTTCCACGAAAATTTGTGTATTCTTATGTGGATTTTCGGAATTTTGAGTGCTACAATGAGACACAGAAATTATCCGCGGTTTTTTGGATGGGAGGTGCCGCCATGATAAACGATAAGCTGATTGGTCAGATACTCGCCACGGAACGCCGTGCACAGGGGATCTCTATGGAAGCCATGGAACTGCAGCAGGGCCTTGAAAAGGAATTGGCTGCGGCCGTCGCGAATATTGAGACTAACTATGCGCAGCAAACCCAACAGCGTCTGGCGCAATTCCAAAAGGAGAACGAGGAAAAAACCCAGCAGACCCTCAGCGATCTGGACCGCCACTATGCTGAAAAGCTCCGGCAGATGGAGGACATCTACGCTGCGGAGAAGGACAACTGGTGTGAAATGCTGTTTTCCCGAATCATTGCCGTTTGACCGGAGGCAGATCTCATGATATCAGAACTGAATCAATATGGCGCCGTCTCCGCCAAAGTTCACGGCATGTACGGAAAGCGGCTGAAAACCGAGGACTATGAAAAGCTCATGGCCATGACTTCTGTGGAAGAGATCATCGTCTTTCTGCGCGGCCGTCAGGATTGGAGCCGCGCTCTGTCCCGCATGGACGGCAATATCGCCTTTACTCGCGCGCGGTTGGAAACAGCCCTGCGCCTGCAGTTTCTGGAGGACTATACGAAGCTCTTCTCATTTGTAGGCCGCAATGACCGGGCCCTGATGCGGTTTCCGATTTATAAGATGGAGTTGTCGGAAATTCTGGGCGCCCTCCGGCGCATCCGCATTCGTCACCCTCTCTACGAGCTGCCGGCCGTGCCGGACTTCTATCAGAACCACTCAAAGGTGGATTTTGCCGCTCTGCGGCAGGCGGAATCCCTGGAACAGATACAGGACTGTATTCGCGGCAGCATTTTTGCCGAACCGTTTCAGCGGCTGGTGCGTCACGGAGAGGCCGGAACACAGTATGTCTCTATTGAAGTCATGCTGCAGAGCATTTATTACAGCAAGCTCTTTCAACAGGTGCGCAATTACAAGGGCGAGTCTCGCCAGATCATGCTGAAATCTCTGGTGCAGGAGACGGATCTGCTGAATATTATCCATTTTCTCCGGCTCAAGCGTTATTTCACCCAGGAAGACTTGCAGTCCTATGCGTTTCCTTACTCCTTCAGCCACCGGCTGAAAAAGGAATTTATTCACGAACTCATCGCTGCGCCGGACTATGACGCCGCCATTGCGCTGTTGAAACAATCCTGCTATGGTGCATTATTTCAGAACGGCGGCGAGGCGATTGAAAGCTATTATGACAAGCTGATCTATCGCTTCAATAAAGCGCAGCTCCGGCGGGCAGTGCCATCGATCTACACAACAATCGCCTATCTGTCGCTGAAGGAAATTGAGTTGAACAACTTGATCCGTATCATCGAATGCGTTCGTTACGGAGTCGACCCACGCCAGACGGCCTTGCAGCTTGTCGGTGTCTATGATTAACTTTTTGATCCAGAAAAATGAGAAAGGAGTGAGAGAATGTCCGTTGTTCCCATGAAAATGGTCACCGTCGCCGGGCCGGAAGATCAGCTGGAAACGGTCATTGACCGCTGCATTGTGGGCAAGCCCTTCCAACCAGTATCGCCTTTGACCATGTTGAAAACCCAGCATGGTCTGTATGCCTATGAACAGCGCAATCCATTTTCAGAACCGCTGAATCTGGCCTATCGGCTTTCCGATGCGCTGGGGATCGAACTGTCGGAAGCCGACTATTCCAAAGACGGCCGCAGCAGTGAAGCAGCCTCCCAATGGTTCAGCGAGCTGTCCGCTTCCTATGACCAGCTGATCACGGAGCAGCAGTCGCAGCAACGCATCATTCAAGCCGCCCAGAGCATCATCGATCAGCTATCGGAATTTCAGAACTTTCCAGAGCATCTAAATGAACTGCGTCAGGTAAAATATATGAAATTCCGGTTCGGCCGCTTGCCGAAAGAAGTCTACAACGGCTTTGCCGCCAAGGCTGAGTCCATGGATGAAGTCTGCGTAGTACCCATGAGCCAGAAAGCGGATTTTGTCTATTTTCTTTATGTTACGCCCCGCAGCTGCGAGGCCAAGATGGACTCCATGCTCAAATCCATGGGCTTTGAGCGGTTCCGGCTTCCCTATGATTTCGACGGCACGCCCCAGGATGCCATGGATGTGCGCAGCGCGCAAATTGCTGCCGCTCAGGCGGAGCTGGACCGGCTGGAGCAGGCGCTGGAAGACCTGAAAACAAGCAATCAGGCGGAATTCCTCCAATGGTATACCTATTGCCGCTATTTTTATGAGATTTATGAAATCCGAAAATTGGCAGCTCAGACCAACGACAAGTTTTTCATTCTCACTGGCTGGGTACCTGCCTCGGATGAGCAGGCCTTTGAACAGAATCTCAGCGCCTATCCCGATGTCATTTACAGCGCCGACAACCCCAATGATGTCCATGGAGCCACGCCGCCGGTCCTGTTGAAGCACAATCTTCTCAGCCGGATTTTCAAGCCTTTTGTGGCCATGTACGGTCTGCCGGCTTATAACGAGTGCGATCCGACGCTTTTGATGGCCGTCACGTATTCGATTCTGTTTGGCATCATGTATGGCGACCTGGGCCAGGGCCTTGTACTCATTGCTCTGGGCGCCGTGCTGTATAAGAAAAAAGGCATGTGGCTCGGCCGCATTTTGTGCTGTGTCGGTGTCATGGCCAGCGTTTGCGGCATCCTCTTTGGCAGCGTCTTTGGCTACGAGGAGTTGATCCCCGGATTCCATGTGTTGGACAGCGGCAGCAACGCCACCCGGATCCTGCTTGTTGCATTGGCCATCGGCGTAGTGACCATTGCTTTTATGATGGTCATCAACATTATCAACGGTTTCAAGCAGCATGACCGGAAAAAAATCCTGGTCACCAACAATTCCGTGGCGGGCCTTGTCTTTTATCTGGGCCTGATCATCGGATTGGTGCTGCAGCTGCTCTTCGGCGTCAACGTATTCAATCCTGTGTATATCGTTCTGGTAATCGTTCTGCCGCTGCTGGTCATGTTTTGTCAGGAGCCGCTGGGCAAACTGCTGGCCGGCGATCCGAACTGGAAGCCAGCCTCCATTGGCAGCTTTATTATGGAGAACTTCTTTGAGATGTTTGAGGTTCTCCTGTCCTACGTGACCAACACTGTCTCCTTCCTGCGTGTCGGCGCATACGCCATCAGCCACGCCGGTATGATGATGGTGGTCTACATGCTGGGTACCAACGATGCAGGTCAGCTCAACTATCTGGTGATCGTCATCGGCAACATCATTGTCATGGGCATCGAGGGTCTGTTGGTGTGTATTCAGGTTCTGCGTCTGGAATTCTACGAGATGTTCGGCCGGTTCTACGGTTCCGGAGGAACGGAATTCGCGCCCATTGTCATTGACTACAGCAAAAAAATCCACAACAATTGATTTTGGAGGTTTATTATCATGGAATTTGCGATTACTCTGCTGCTGGTTGCCGCCCTGCTGTGCCCGCTGTTCTTTATTTACAAACGCCACCGCAGCGGCAAAAATGTCCGCGGCGCTTTGATCGGCAATATTGTCTCGTTCTTCGCCCTTTGCATCCTGTCCACCGTGTTCGTTATGGGCGGCCATGCCATGGCTGCTGAGGAAACCGTCGCTGCGGCCTCCGGCATCTCCGATGGCCTGAAATACATCGGTGCAGCCCTGGCCGTAGGTCTGGCCTGTATCGGCGGCGGTATCGCTGTCTCTGCCGCGGCCTCTGCCGCTCTGGGCGCTTTGTCCGAAAATGAAGGAATCTTTGGTAAAGCCCTGATCTTTGTCGGCCTGGCCGAAGGCGTGGCCCTGTACGGTCTGCTGGTGGCCCTGCTGATTCTGTTTATGTGAACGCCTATGCGGTACTTTTTAATTTGTGACAACGTTGACACTCTGACCGGTATGCGCCTGGCAGGGATCGAGGGCATTCTGGCCCGTACGCCTCAGGAGACGGAAAGTGCCATCCGTAACGCCATCGCAGATCCGGAAATTGCGATTTTGCTGATCAACGAAAAGCTGGCGGCCCTGTGTCCGTCGCTGGTTTCCGATTTGAAGATGAACTCCACAAAACCGCTGGTGGTGGAGATTCCGGACCGGCACCACACCCAGCGCACACCGGATTCGATTACCAGATACATTCGGGAGGCAATCGGCGTCAAAGTTTGACGCCGGTTCTCACGGAAAGGAACGGTAGAATGGCTAACAATTCCTTTGAAAGATTTACTCAAATTGTTTTTGATGATGCCTCCAGAGAACGCACCCAGATTCTAGAGGACATTGAGACCCGCCGCAGCCAATGCCTGCGGGAAGCAGAAGACGCAGCACGGGCCAAAATGCGTCAGACCATCCTGGAAGAGTCCGGCCGCATTGTGGCGGAATCTGGCCGGAAGGTCTCTCGCCATATGCTGGAGAGCAAGCGCCGTGTTGCCACCCGCCGAGAGGCCATGGCCGACGAAGTATTCGCCGGTGTGCGGGAAAAGCTCAGCGCCTTCCACGACACGCCGGAATACCGGGGAAAGCTGAAACAGCTCTACTGCAAAGCCTTTGAAGCCCTTGGCAATCCCTATGACGCCGTGATTTACCTGCGCAAGGAGGACCTGTCCATGGATTCGGAGCTGGCGCGGCTGCTGCCGGGCCGCCATGTGGAATTCCTGGAAGGGAACATTGCGCTGGGTGGGCTGATCATGGACTGCCACTCCAAAATGCTGCGTGTGGACCTGAGCTACGATACGGCCCTAGGAGAATTGGACGGCCACTTTGCCGAATTGTTCGGTCTGCGCCTGTCCGACGAATAAGAAAGGAGCGAATACAATGACTGGCTCCAAACCAAATTATTATATTCAGGGTGTCAACGGCCCTGTGGTCACCGTTCGCGGCGGCCGCGGCCTTGCTATGATGAATATGGTCCAGGTAGGCCCGGAAAAGCTCATCGGTGAAGTTGTCAGCGTGGATGGGGATACCACTACGGTACAGGTCTATGAGGACACCACCGGTTTGATCCCCGGTATGGAAGTCACGGACACCGGTGCGCCCATGTCCATCAAGCTGGGCCCTGGCCTGTTGAACAATATTTATGATGGCATCTGCCGCCCTCTGAAGGCCATTGAAGGCGCTTCCGGCGCGTTTATTGGCCGGGGCATCAATATTCCCGCCCTGGATGCGGAAAAGCTTTGGGATGTGACCCTGACTGTAAAAGCAGGCGACCAGCTCACCGGCGGTATGGTATACGCCGAGTGCGATGAAACCCCCAGCATTCGCCACCGCTGTATGCTCTCCCCTTCCCTATCCGGGACCATTACAGAGGTAAAGCCCGATGGACAATACCGCGTAGACGATGTGGTAGCCGTGCTGACCGACAAGGCCGGCAATTCACATCCCCTGACGCTTTGTCAGCAATGGCCCATCCGTACACCGCGGCCTGTGGCCAACCGAAAGACCATCGTTCAGCCCTTAATCACCGGCCAGCGTGTCATTGACACCTTGTTCCCTGTGGGCAAGGGCGGCTGCGCCGCCATTCCCGGTCCCTTTGGCGCTGGTAAGACTGTCACCCAGCACCAACTGGCCAAATATTCTGATGCTGATATCATCGTCTATCTGGGCTGCGGCGAACGCGGCAATGAGATGACTCAGGTGTTGGAGGAATTCTCCGAACTGCTGGACCCCCACACCGGCCAGCCCCTGATGAACCGCACAATTCTGATCGCCAACACCTCCAACATGCCCGTGGCCGCCCGTGAGGCGTCCGTTTACACCGGCATGACCATGGCGGAGTACTATCGTGATATGGGATATCATGTCGCCCTTATGGCCGACTCCACCTCCCGCTGGGCCGAAGCCCTGCGGGAAATCTCCGGCCGCCTGGAGGAAATGCCGGCAGAAGAAGGCTTCCCTGCCTATCTGGCTTCCCGTCTGGCAGAGTTTTACGAACGGGCGGGATATATGGAGACTTTGTCCGGCGCAGAGGGTTCGATCACCGTCATTGGCGCCGTCTCTCCACAGGGCGGCGATTTCTCCGAGCCCGTTACCCAGAACACCAAACGGTTTATCCGCACGTTCTGGGCTCTGGACCGTTCGCTGGCTTATGCACGCCACTTCCCGTCCATCAACTGGACGCTCTCCTACTCCGAATATCTGACGGATCTTGCCCCCTGGTATGAAGCCCACTTTGGCAAAACATTTCTCAAGCTTCGCAATCGCCTGTCGGTCACGTTGCAGGAAGAGACCAGCCTCAACGAAATTGTCAAGCTCATCGGCTCCGACATTCTGCCAGAGGATCAGAAGCTGACCATTGAAATCGCCCGTGTCCTGCGCCTGGGATTCCTCCAGCAGAATTCCTTCAATGCCATCGACACCTATGTGCCCATTGAAAAACAGCTGAAAATGTTGGAGCTGGTATTCCGGCTCTACGACAAGGCCAAGGAACTGGTCAACCAGAGCATTCCTCTGTCCCAGATCAAGGCCACCGGCATTTTTGAAACACTGATTCGCGTCAAATACGAAATCCCCAACGACCAGTTGGAGCTGTTTGACCAGTACACAGCCAAGGTGGACGAGGCCATCGCCACCGTCCAGGCGGCTTACGCTTGAAAGGAGTGACAGACCATGCGTACTGAATATATTGGACTTTCCCAGATGCAGGGCTCTTTGATCTTCCTGGACGGCGTCAGCGGCATTGGGTATGACGAAGTGGCGGAGATTACCCTGGACAATGGCCAGCGCCGCCATGGCCGCGTCATTATGCTCGACGGCAGCCGTGCGGTTCTGCAGGTCTTCGAGGGCACTCGCGGTATTTCTTTGGAAAATGCCCGCACCCGGTTCACCGGCAAACCCATGGAGCTGTCTCTGTCTACGGAGATGCTGGGCCGCATCTTTGACGGCGCCGGCAATCCCATTGATGGACTGGGCGAAGTTTTCCCGGAAGAGCGGCGGAACATCAACGGTTCCGCCATCAATCCTGTTTCCCGCGTATACCCGAAAAGCTGCATCTATACCGGCATTTCTGCCATCGACGGTATGTCCACCCTGATCCGCGGACAGAAGCTGCCCATTTTTTCCGGCGCTGGTATGTGCCATAACGACGTGGCGGCACAGATTGTCCGGCAGGCCAAAGTGGCTGCGGATGACGGAGAATTTGCCATCGTCTTTGCCGCTATGGGCGTCAAAAACGATGTGGCCGATTTCTTCCGCCGGGACTTTGAACAGGCTGGCGCACTGCAGCGGGTGGTCATGTTCCTGAATTTGGCCTCGGACCCTATTATTGAACGTATGCTGACGCCGCGGTGCGCCTTGACTGCGGCGGAATTTTTGGCCTTCAACCATGGGTATCATGTGCTGGTCATCATGACCGACATGACCTCCTATTGCGAGGCTGTTCGGGAATTCTCCTCGTCCAAGGGCGAGATTCCATCCCGGAAGGGCTTCCCCTCTTATCTGTATTCCGATCTGGCCTCCCTGTATGAGCGAGCCGGCATGATTAAGGGCAGTACCGGTTCGGTCACCCAGGTGCCCGTTTTGACCATGCCCAACGACGACATCACGCACCCCATTCCCGACCTGACCGGCTATATCACCGAGGGCCAGATCGTCCTGAACCGGGAATTGGAGCAAAAGGGCATTTACCCGCCCATCTCCGTCCTGCCGTCTCTGTCTCGTCTGATGAAGGACGGCATCGGCGAAGGATATACCCGCACTGACCACTCCAACGTGTCCAACCAGCTCTTTGCATCCTACTCCAAAGTGCAGGATGCGAGAAGCCTGGCCTCTGTCATTGGCGAAGAGGAGTTGAGCGAAACAGATAAGCTGTATCTGCGCTTTGGCACCCTGTTTGAACAGGTATTCGTCAACCAGGGCAGCAATGAAAACCGCTCTATTGACGAGACTTTGGATCTGGGTTGGCGTCTTCTGACAATCCTGCCCCGGGAAGAGCTGGACCGCATCGACAACGAAACGCTGGACCAGTACTATGAAAAGTACAAGGCACAATCCTGAAAGGAGGCGCATTCATGGCTGTCCTGCCCACAAAAGGTAATCTCATCGCCACCAAACGCTCTTTGGAACTGGCCACCACCGGCTATGAGCTGATGGACAAAAAGCGCAACATTCTGGTGCGCGAAATGATGGGGTTGATTGACCGGGCCACAGAGTTGCAGTCCCAGATTGATGTGGTCTTCACCGAGGCCTATGATGCTTTGCAGTTGGCCAACATCTCTCTTGGCATTTGTGACCGCGTGGCAGAGGCAATCGATGTGGATGATTCTGTGCAGCTGCGCGCCCGGTCCGTCATGGGCGTGGAAATTCCCACGGTTCTGGCGGAAACTCCACGCCAGCGTATGCAATATGGTTTTCTCAACACCAACTCGGCTCTGGATAACGCCTTGATGAAGTTTACCCGGGTCAAGGAACTGTGCTGTCAGCTGGCAGAGTTGGAAAACACCATTTACCGTCTGGCATCCGCCATTAAAAAAACACAGAAACGAGCCAACGCTCTGAAAAACATTGTAATCCCCAACTATACTGAAACAGTAAAACTCATTACTGAAGCGTTGGAGGAAAAGGAACGCGAGGAATTTGCCCGCCTGAAGGTCATCAAAGCCATGAAACAGTAACCATAGCGGCGAGATTGCGTATTGGTGCAATCTCGCCGCTATGCTGTCCTTCCCGCCAGACTATCGGTTTTCTGTCTATCCCGCCTGAAAATCGCAGAAATGCTTGACATTTTGTTTCATAGATGATATAATGTTTGCGCTGTTCAGGGGCAAGATGTATTTTCCTGTGCAGCCCGCTTTCACGGGGGTATAGCTCAGCTGGGAGAGCGCTTGAATGGCATTCAAGAGGTCAGCGGTTCGATCCCGCTTATCTCCACCATCACTTAAAAGAGTGAAACGAAAACCTCATTTCTTCGGAAATGGGGTTTTGTTTTATGCAGCAACCGTGACTAGATCCATCCCCAGGCATATCTGATTTCCACCGGTGCGGAGCACGCAAGGCAGCTGGAGCAGCTGGGATTGGTCATCTAGACAGAATCCGTAGTCTGTCCAAAA
>CBCPMX010000047.1:0-16955 GCA_965120355.1 uncultured Oscillospiraceae bacterium | reverse complement strand
TATGCGTGGGTTACCTGACCATCCAGCACAAGAAATTCCGTGCCGCAGTCAAACCCAAATCCAAACAGCGTATCCTGTCCGTCGGCGGCAAAGTAGATGCCCTGAGAGCCATAGGTTGTATTGCAGGCTTCCACAAAATCAGCCAGCTCGTCATAAGTAGTTGGTGTGGACATTCCCAGCTCATCCAGCCAATCCTGCCGGATTGCCCAGCCCTGGTTTTCAGCGCCAGAGGTTTTAAACAGCGTGGCGATTGTGGGTAAATGGCCCGCATCTGTGACCAATGTAGCCAGGGTGTCAATATCCTGTGTAATATAGTACCAGTAATTGGGGGCGTATTCCTGCACGAGATCATAGAGATCGATGATGATTTCTTCCTCTATGGCAGAATCATACCCAAGGGAGTAATTTGCCATGTCGGAAATCACGTCGCAGTAGTCGCCGGATACGATCATCAGCGCAAATTGGTCAGCCTCTGTTTCGCCGTTGATTGCTGTGATGTCGAAGTCGATGCCGGTACGGGATTGCAGTTCGGCAAGTACGCGGACATCCTGCCCCATGTCCTCAATCATGTTGCCCACGAAAAATGGATATGGGATCCAGAAGGAAATGGAGTCTCCGCCTTCTGACAGGGGCAGCGAGACAGTTTCCAGCCCGCCGGCGGAAGCAGGAGCTGCGTCCTCGGAGACAGATGCCGTGTCGGTTTCAGACTGCCCGGAGGAAAGGGAGGCATCTGTGGTTTGCGCCGTTTCGGTGGCGGCAGTGGCAGACGTCTCGGTTGAGCTGTTGCTCCCACAGGCAGTCAGCAGAGAACTGATCATGGTCAAGACCAGCAGGGCGGAAAGCAGCTTATGTTTGTTCACAGTACAGACTCCTTTCAATCAGTTTGCAGGGTTGTATTTGGACGGCAAGCACACGGTGGCCTGGCCTTCTTCGATCAGGGTGCCGTCAATGGTCTGCATCCAAAACGCCAAATCCACGTAGTGTTTTCCGTTCTGCACGAACTTGTGGTAAATATAGCTGTTGATAATTGCCACGTCACCCACCATGCCGTGGTCCATGGGGCGCCGGCCCTGGAGTTCTGGAACGACCTTCAGAAAATCCGGATCCCCGGGATGCGATGGAATCTGATAGCCGTACTTGTCCAGGAAAGGCATGATGCCCCATTCCAGACGGCTGATCCAGCCGCGGTCGCCCATCCAGTTATAAATGTGCCGGACGGCAAATTCGCGCATGAAAAAGTTGATCAAAATCATTCGCTGCGGGCCAATGGGCGTTCCGGCCCCAGAAACAACGGATTTTGCCTGGGGGCCGTGCTGAGGCAGTTCCACCGGGGGCACGGGCACCATGTCGCTCCAGTTGGGCAGCCGGTAGATGCCGTCCTCTTCATAGCGGAGCATGGTGCTGCGGATGGTGTCGTCGAGAATTTCTTTCTTCAGAGTTCTGCTGCCGCCGATGCCCATGCCATAGGGCACTGTGGGCATGGTGGTTTCGAGGAAGGGACCGTCGCAGGTGGCTGCGGGGCGATCTCCAACCTGTACGTCCTCCCAGTACAAAGGATCCGCACCGCGGCGGCTTTCGCCGCGCCAGATATTCATAATGGTTTGCCAGTCTGCATCGGTGTATTTGTGGAACGGACGGTCCGTCCATTTGGGGCCGAGCCAGCCGGGCTGCTCCGGTTTTTCGCCGGCATAGCACTGATTGCTTTCACGGCAGCGGTACTGTACATCCAGGACCTTCACGCCGTCCTGATTGTAGACCGCGCCGTTGATGGTGGTGGCCAGGGTCCGGAAGGTGGAGCCTTCCTCCGGCGTGACATCCGTGACATATTCCGAGACGGTGACGGGATATACCGTGTCTCCAGGGTAAATGGGGGAATAAAAGCGCATGGATGTATTGACACCGCACACCAATAGTGCGTCCCGGCAGGTGGGCGGGGCCATGCGGCCAAAGCAGTCATCACACGCGCCAAAGGTGGGATATGCAATACGGCCGCGATATCCCATGGACCGGGCATAGGCGTCGTCGGTATACAGCGGATTTTCCGGGTCATATTTTCCGGCGTAGTAGTCCAACAGCTCCGGTGTGGCCGTCAGGGGAACGGCACGGCCGCGGCGCTCCTCGGTGGGGCCGGCTTTCAGCTCTGCAAATGTGACGGGATTGGCGTTCAGCGCATCCAGCTGGGACCAATACGGAAGCAGGGATGCCCGTTCACGGGCGGTGTATTTGCCGGGATAAAAGGTTTCCAGTTGATAATCTTTCATGCGGTGCCTCCTTTTTGTTCGGTATATTCAGTTTACACAAAACGAAAAAATACACAACACAGGAATCCACATAAAAGGTGGAGAATTATTTGATTATTGAACTATTTGTTGCAATAAATCGAAATCATGCTATAATCAAGGTGGATAAAATCAATTTTCTGTTTGTGAAATCCGACAGACAGCCAGATTGGGAACTCTGTGACAGGGAGAGAATTTATGCAAGACCGGTTGGAAGCGATGCTGCCCATGCTGCAAAAGGTCTCCAGGCAGCTTCGAAAAGACTATTTATATTGCCTGTATCAGTCCGTGGATCCGATGTATACCGAGCGGGAACAGGTCAATTCCATATACCAATTTTCCTTCCCGGAGGGGATCTGCTTTGTATTTTACCTTTGGGCCACCTCTAAAATTGAGGGAGATCAAATTACAGCGGAGCAGATGGATGCCGCGGAGCAGCAGGTGCATGCCTTTGGGCGAACGCTGGACGGCGACCTAGAGACTTTAATTGTGGGGAATCAGATCTTTTGCCTGTGCGGTGTGACGCGGGAGTTTGGTCCGAAGATACCGGAGGCGCTGTCTGCGCTGCTGCGGCGGGTGCAGGAAATACAGTGTATGTACACCTGTAACTGGACGATGGGGGTGGGACAGTTTGTCTGCCAATTTTCCGCGCTGCAGGACAGTGTGGTTTCAGCAAAGCATGCACTGAAAAACGCCATCGTCTACGGAGGCGGAAAGCTGTATGACGGGAATGTGCCTGGTACCATCTTTGAGGGCGGATTGACGCTCCTGACCTATGCGGAACAGCTGACGTTGGAACAGGCAGTGCAAAAACTGCGGGTAGAAGAGATCCGGCAGCTGATACAGATGCTGTTTGAGAGAAAACGGGCACAGATTGAAAAATACCCGGTATTTGCGTATATGCTTGCGCTGCAGTGCCTGTACGCCAGTATGCAGACACTGCGGGAACTGATGCCCATTGATCGGGAAACCTATGAATTGGGAGAGGCCTATCAGCAGAAAGTGGACGATCAGGCAACGCTGCCGGCGCTGGTCCGGCACACCACTGCCGGCGTGCTGGCGTTGTGCAGCCGGTATCAAATGTATTTGGAACGCGGCAAGTCCAATCCGATTTGGCTGGTAATCAACTATATTCAGGAGCATTACACGCAGCATATTACGCTGGAGGAACTGGGGCGCTGCGCGGACAGGAATCCGCAATATATCAGCGCGGTATTTGCAAGGGAATGCGGTATGTCCATTATGGACTATATTGCGTCTTTGCGCATAGAGAGAGCCAAGCAGCTGCTTCGAACCTCAGATTTGATGGTCGCAGAGATCGGGCGAAACGTAGGCTACCAGGATGCCAAATATTTCAGCAGAGTTTTCCAAAAGCATGTCGGAAATAGCCCGAGTGCATACCGCAAACAGATGATAAGTGCGGAAAATGGGGGAACCACGGAATAAACCGGCATGGGCTGGGAGCAGATCTCGAAAAGAGGAGCTGTGCGGCTCGAAAACCGGGAAAGCGATCCGGACTTCCGGCGGTTTAAACTTTTTTGCAGGCGACAGTTCCCCATCCGCAGCTTCCGCCGGTTGAATCGGAAGATGCGCAGGCGCTTGAAGGAAAGTTCACAGAAAATTTACCTGGACTTGCTTGTATTGCTCCTGCAATGTCCTCTATGATGTGCGGTGAGAACCATATCGTTATCTGAAAAGAATTTGCATACGAAAGGAGAGATGTCTATGCAACCTACTCTGGAACAAATTAAAAACAACGCGGAAATCCGCAGCTATATTCAAAAGGCCGATGAGTCCCTGCTGGCCCGCGGCTTTACGGAACACAGCTTTGCTCATGTGGGGCGTGTATCCTCCCTGGCCAGCGAGATTCTGACCAATTTGGGCTATGATGCCCGTACTGCTGAATTGGCGGCCATTGCCGGCTGGCTCCATGACATTGGGAATGTCATCAACCGCAGCAACCACGCTTTGACCGGCGCGGTGATGGCGTTTCGCATTCTGGACAAAATGGGCTTTGCACCGGAAGAGACGGCCACCATTATTACGGCCATCGGCAACCACGACGAGAGCACTGCGTTCCCAGTCAACGCTGTGGCGGCGGCGCTGATCCTGGCAGACAAGACGGATGTGCGCGCCAATCGTGTCCGCAGCAAGGATCCGTCCACGTTTGACATTCACGACCGGGTCAATTTCTCTGTCCGGTCTTCCACCGTGACCATGGGCGATGGGCAGATTGCGCTGCATCTGGAGATTGATACGAGTATTTGCGCTGTGATGGATTACTTTGAGATTTTTCTGGAACGCATGCGCCTGTGCCGGAGAGCGGCTGAGACGTTGGGACAGCGCTTCACTTTGGAAATCAACGGGCAGCGGATGCTGTGATTACAGCGCGGGACATTTTTTGGCTGCCGCACAGTATGGTTCTGCCTGACGTTGCGTGGGGGAGTGCCGGCGAAACTTTTCGCGGAGTATGAAAAGCGGTTCTGCATCCATTGACGAGATCTGCGGATGGGAGACGCGCCCGCAGTCTGAAGACGATTTGCCCGAAAACCATTTAAAAGTTACTGGCAATAGAAATAGATTTTCTCTTATTGGAGCTGAAAAACCCCCGCCGTGCGCAATGGAATGCACGGCAGGGGTTGCTGTTGTTTTGAGAGGATATCGCCCTTACAGTACGCCGAGGAACGCCAGGAAGAGCAGCACAAAGGTGATCAGCAGCGCCACGGAAAAAATCGTGAAGCCCAGATGAAAACTGGCTTTGGAGGTGCTGGTGGACTCCGGAAGCAGGTGACTGCGGCGCAGGGCGCCGACAATAGGCTTGTAGAGCACCAGGGTCAGGGCTGCATTAATGCCGCCCTTGATGAGATTGAAGGGGAGAAACACCGTGGGCAGCATGGCGGCGACAACAGAACGGTCCACATGCATGTAGTTGGGGGTAATGATGTAGTTCCACAGCAGCATGGCAATGGTCATGGCAACCAGACCGGCGGCCAGCCCCAAAACCGCTCCGCCCAAGGTTTTGCGGTGCTTGTAGATCAGTGCGGCGGGGATGGTGAAGGCGCAGGTGGAAATGACGTTCATAATGAAGCCGTAGGGGCCGGTGCTGCTAATGGTGATCATTTCCACAAAGGAGACGATGACGGAGATGATCAACGAGGTCAGCGGCCCAAAGACAAAGCCGCCGATGGCAATAATTGTGTCTTTTGGCTCATAGCTGAGGAAACCGGCCACATTGGGAATAAAGCGGCTCAAAAGCACGGCCACATAGGCAATGGCACAGAGCATGGCAGTGATGGTAATCTGCTTGACATTGACTTTTGTTGCGGACATAGAAAAAACTCCTCACAAGGGAAACGCGGCAACAATCAGCGTTTCCGATAAAATACTAAACACCTGAAAGACAATGTCTTTCAGGTGTAACGTTCATCATGGGAGCTACACATCTTCTTCCATCCAGACTCACGATACATAAACTATCGATTACTGTCGGTACCGGAATCACACCGGTTCAACCCTGAGGCTCGCGGACTATACCGCCGGTCGGGAATTTCACCCTGCCCTGAAGACATCACGATTCAACTGTTTGCGTAATTATTATAGCAGGTCATCAGAAAAAAGCAACCCTTTTTTTCAGAATTTGTTTCTGGTATAATGAAACAAATCTGTGGGAAGGACGGTGAAATATGTGGTCTGCGCATTTGCCGGACACCGGCCTCAGAGGCTGCCCTGGGGAACCGACGAATCCACTGCCGCATGTGCTGCTTTGAAGCTGAAGCTGGCGCGGCGGGTTCGACAGGCGTATGCGTTGGGCTGCAGGCGGTTTCTGTGCGGGATGGCCCTGGGAAGCGATTTTTATTTTTGTGAAGCGGTGCTGGCGCTGCGGGCGGCCTGCGGCGATGTGACGCTGGAGGCGGTAATCCCGTGCCCCAGCCAGCCGGACGGCTGGCCGGAGGCGTGCAGGACCCGGTATTATACGCTGCTGGCGGCCTGCGACCGGAGAACCGTGCTGGAATCGCGCTATTCCGATGGCTGTATGCTTCGCCGGAACCGATGGATGATCGATCGGACGGACTGTCTCATTACAGTATATGACGGCGGAGCGGGCAGCGGAACGGGCGCAGCGGTGGCCTATGCCCGGGCGCAGGGGGTCAGGATTCTTCCTGTGTGGGTGTGATGGAACTGTCGGCTTCCGGCTCTACGGATGTCGATTCCGGCATGGCCAGGCCATGCATAAAGCCGTTGGCCTCGGTGCTCATGATGTCGCCGCCGATGATCTGGTCCTTGTAGACCAGCAGTGTGGCAACCACCTGGGCATCCGTATTGGGATGATTGTTGATGGCGTAGACGTACCGTTTGACAGTTTTGCCGGCGTACTTGCTCAGGTCAAAGCCCTGGCTGAGTTGCAGGGCGTTGTAGCGCTCATAGACCTCCGTCCATTCTGTGGGAATGCGGACTTCCTGAGAAGTCAGAGCTTCCTGGGAAACTTCCCAACCCAGCGCCTCCAGACAGGCGACCCGATCCTCATTGGTGGTGCCTTTGGTGGAGATGCCTCCGTCGGTGGTTTCCTGGGCGCCGGTGGAGCGAACGGACAGAAATATGAGCAGCGCCAGCAGGACTGCCGCAATGAGCAGCACGACGGCCAGCTTGCTTTTGGAGACCTTGGTGGTGAAAACAACCATACGGTTCCCTCCTTTATAAAGTCGATACAGCGTATGAGGGAGCCGGGACAAATATGACAAGCCATGGAGGAGCGTATGGATATGCAAAGACTCGACAAAATTCTTTCGGATGCCGGCGTGGCCTCCCGCCGGGAGCTGAAATCCATAATTAAAGCCGGCCGTGTGACGGTCGATGGGGCGGTCCTCCGTGCGCCAGAGGCGAAAGTCGATCCGGCGGCGCAGATTTGTGTGGACGGCATACCTTTGGAGCCAGTGGGGCCGGTGTGGCTGCTGCTGCATAAGCCGGCGGGTTATGTGACCAGCACAGAAGATCCCCGGGATCCGACGGTCATGGAACTGATCCCGGAGGAGTATCGGAGACGCGGCGTGTTCCCTGTGGGGCGGCTGGACAAGGAGACAGAGGGGCTGCTTTTGTTTACCAACGATGGCCCGGCGGCACACCGCATTTTGTCGCCGAAGCATCAGGTGGAGAAGGTCTATTATGCGGAGCACGACGGCCAGGCGGAGCCGGAGGATGTGGAGGCGTTCCGCGCCGGGCTGGTTCTGCGGGATGGAACGCGCTGCCGGCCGGCGGAGCTCGAACCCCTTGGCGCTGGCAGAAGCCGGATTACACTCTGTGAAGGCATGTACCACCAGGTCCGGCGGATGATGGCCGCCCGGGGCCTGCATGTGCGCTATCTCCGGCGGGAAATGGAAGCCGGGCTGTCATTGGAGGGCGTCCCGGTGGGGGAATATCGCGTACTGAGCGCCGAGCAGGCACAATATCTTGGGGCGGAGGGATCAGGGACAATAGGCAGTTTGCCCAAACAAATTTGACACGTTTTGTGAATATCGAGAATATACACAACGGGACGAGTGTGTTATAGTTTATACATCAACTAGCAAAAAAATTTGGGGGTATTACAATGTCTAGTGTTTCTCTGAAAAACATCTATAAGAAGTATGCCGGCGGCGTCACCGCCGTTTCTGACTTCACGATGGAAATTGAGGATAAGGAATTTATCGTTCTGGTCGGTCCTTCCGGCTGTGGTAAGTCCACCACGCTGCGTATGATCGCTGGCCTGGAAGAGATCTCGGAAGGCGAACTGTACATCGACGGCAAGCTCTGCAACGACGTTCCGCCCAAGGAAAGAGATATTGCCATGGTGTTCCAGAACTACGCACTGTATCCGCATATGACGGTTTATGAAAATATGTCTTTCGGCCTGAAGCTGCGCAAGACGCCCAAAGATGAGATCAAGCGCCGCGTGGAAGAAGCTGCCCGTATCCTGGAAATTGAGCATCTGCTGGACCGGAAACCTGCTGCTCTGTCCGGTGGTCAGCGTCAGCGTGTGGCTCTGGGCCGCGCCATTGTCCGGAACCCCAAGGTCTTCCTGCTTGACGAGCCCCTGTCCAACCTGGACGCCAAGCTGCGTACGCAGATGCGGACTGAGCTGACCAAGCTGCACCGCAAGCTGGACACCACTTTCATCTATGTTACCCACGACCAGACCGAGGCTATGACCATGGGTTCCCGTATCGTGGTTTTGAAGGATGGCTTCATTCAGCAGATTGCGACCCCGCAGGAGCTGTATCAGAATCCGGTCAACCTGTTTGTTGCCACGTTCATCGGCTCTCCGTCCATGAACAAGCTGGAGACCACCCTGACGGAAGAGGGCGGCACGGTCTATGCTTCCTTTGGCGATGCCAAGATTCCGCTGCCTGAGAAGATTGGCGGCCGTCCCGAAGTCAAGGCCTATGTGGGCAAGCAGGTCATCATGGGCGTCCGTCCGGAGCACATCCATGACGAGGATATTTACCTGAAGGAGTATCCGCAGTACAGCTTCACCGCCACGGTGGACGCTGTCGAGCTGCTGGGTTCCGAGACCTATCTGTTCCTGCTCACCGGCGACCAGCAGTTCACCGGTCGTGTGGCTCCCACCTCCACTGCCAAGGCTGGCGATAAGGTGAAGGTCACGTTCGAGGCAGACAATATCCATCTGTTTGACGCTGAGACTGAGAAGTGCATTACCCTGTAAATGTATAGATAGTACCAGGCTGCCGTTTTACGGCAGCCTGGTTTTGTGTTTTGAGCCAATTCAGCCCAAAATCCGGTGAAGAATTGCGGCACATTTTCTGAATTTTCTGTAAAGATTACAAAACGGAGACGAATTGCAAGAACTTTGACTTGAAAATCCACAAGAAAGCGAGTATTATTAAGGTTGTATATGTGCGATTTTGTGAAGCAGAATGCAAACGCGTAGCTGCTGTGTCAACTCGCGATCGTAAGGAGGAACAGAGTATGTCCAGCCGGATATTTCAGAGTGTGATTTTGCAGATGAAGGATGCAACCGACCGCTGCCTTGGCGTCATTGATTCAGAAGGGTGCGTTGTAGCGGCCAGTGAGCCGGCGATGATCGGCGAGAAGTGGGACGCGCCAGTCATGAAGCTGTCTGTTGCCACAGAACCGCTGGTTGTCTGCGATAAAAAGACATTCAAGCCGTTGGCCAATTGGAGCGCGCATTTTGACTATGCGGCGTTTGCCGGCGGCGACGACGAGTGCGCCAGAACGCTGTGTATCATGGCGACTGTGGCGCTGAACGGCGCAAAATCTCACTATGAAGAAAAGTTTGACAAGGGGATCTTTGTCAAAAATATTATTACCGATAACATACTTCCCGGCGATATTTACATCCGCGCCAAAGAGCTGCATTTTGTCACGGATGTGCCGCGCGCGGTGTTCCTGGTGCGGCAGATAGGACGGGCCGATGTGGCGGCTGTGGATATTCTGCAGAATATGTTTTCGGACAAGCAGCAGGATTTTGTGCTGAGTATCAATGAGACAGATATCGCCGTCATTAAGCAGGTGACGCCGGGATATGATTCCAAAGAGATGATGAAGCTGGCGCAGCAGATGGAAGAAACGCTGAACGCTGAGATCTTTGTCAAGACGGTCATTGGGATTGGCACCCTGGCCAATCATCTGCGGGAACTGTCGGACTGCTACAAAGAGGCCCAAACAGCGATTGAGGTGGGCAAGGTCTTTGATACGGAAAAGAGCATCATCCACTACGATAACCTGGGGATTGGACGGCTGATCTATCAGCTGCCCACCACCATGTGTGAAATCTTCCTGTCAGAGGTGTTCAAGAAAAATTCCATTGATTCGCTGGATCAGGAGACCCTGTTCACGATCAACAAGTTCTTTGAGAACAATCTGAATGTTTCCGAGACATCCCGGAAGCTGTTTGTCCACCGCAACACCCTGGTCTATCGGCTTGAAAAGATCAAGAAACTGACGGGCCTGGATTTGCGGGAATTTGACCACGCCATTATTTTTAAGGTGGCCCTGATGGTCAAGAAATATCTGGATTCCAGAGATAACAGCCTCCTGCGCTGAGCAGGCGCAGAGAGCGCGGTGCCGTGCAGGCCGCTGCCGGCGCCGCTGTCTCTGAGGAGGGCAGAACCGAAATGATTGAACTGCAAAACGTATCCAAAGTTTATGACAATGGATCCAAGGCCATCGACGGAATCTCCATGCAGATCCACGACGGCGAATTTGTCTTTCTGGTGGGACCGTCCGGTTCTGGGAAGTCTACCATCATCAAACTGCTGACGGCGGAGCTGCGTCCTACCTCTGGCAAGGTACAGGTCAATGATTTTGACTTGAGCCGCATCCGCCGCAGGAAAATCCCCTATATGCGGAGAACCATCGGCGTGATCTTTCAGGATTTCCGCCTGATTGACAATAAAACGGTGTTCGACAACGTGGCCTTTGCCATGCGTGTCGTGGGCGCAAGAGAAAAAGAGATCAAAAAGCGGGTGCCCTATGTGCTGGATCTGGTGGGGCTGGCCAACAAAAGCCGGAGACTTCCCCATGAGTTATCCGGCGGCGAGCAGCAGCGAGTGGCCATAGCCCGGGCGCTCATCAACAACCCAACCATGATTATTGCCGATGAACCCACCGGCAATCTGGATCCGGTGCGCTCCCTGGAGATCATGTATTTGCTGGAACAAATCAATGCCCTTGGCACCACGGTCCTGGTAGTGACCCACGAAAAAGAACTGGTGGATCGGTTCTCGAAGCGGGTGGTGGCCATTGACGAGGGGAAGGTCATCAGCGACGGAATGGACGGGTACTACGAGCTATGAGAAAAAGCAATATCGGATATTTTCTCCGGGAGGGCATCCGGGGACTGTTTATACATGGCTTCATGTCCTTTGCGGCCATCTGCGTCATTATTGCCTGCCTGATTATTATGGGCAGCTTTGGCCTTGTGCTGTTGGATTTGAACGCGACCATTGTCAAAGAAGAGCAGGAGAGCGAGCTGCTGGTCTATATCGACGAGTCTCTCACCGAGGCGGAGGCCAAAAGCGTTGGTTCGCAGATCAACCTGATCCCCAACGTCCTGAATGCGGAGTTTATTTCGCGGGAACAGGCGTTGGAAAACTACGCGGAGGAATTGGGAGACGCCGAAATACTGGCCGGCGTGGATGCGTCCACTTTTCGCCATCGCTACAGCGTTACACTGGTAGATATCACGAAGATGGATGAAACCATCGCGGAACTGGAGCAGATCTCTGGGGTGGCGGATATTAACGCCCATCAGGAATTGGCTGCCGGGTTTGAAACGATTCAAAATATTCTAAATTTGGTATCGGCGGCAATTATCCTGGTGCTGCTGGTGGTGTCGCTGCTGATTATCGCCAACACCGTGAAGTTGGCCCTGTTTGCACGCCGTGAAGAAATCGCCATTATGAAAATGGTGGGCGCCACCAACTGGTTTATCCGCTGGCCATTCGTCATTGAGGGCTTCCTGCTGGGGATGATCGGCGCTGCGGGGGCATTTTTCCTGGAGTGGGCGCTGTACAACTGGATTTCGGAAAGCGTCATTGCGGCAGACACCATTCAGTTGCTTGCCATCGTGCCGTTCACGGATGTTTTGCCGGTGGTAGCGGCTGCCTTTGCGGCTACTGGTTTCCTGGTGGGCGTAGTCGGCAGCATATTGTCGATCCGAAAATTCTTAAAGGTATGAAGAAAAGGCTGAAAAGCCATCTGCGGCTGTGGATGGATCGCTGCAGTTCCATTTTGGTTTGGATCAACGTTTTAGTCCACAGTGCATACAGAGGCGTCAGCGTGATTCTGAGTTCGCCGTTAGGAGGCAGGTTATAGGTTATGTTTTTCCGTAAGCACAAGCGACTTGTTTCAATACTGGCACTGATTCTGGTGCTTTTGATGATTTTGCCGCTGCTGATCAGCGCCTTTTCTGTAGCGGCTTCCGCCGCCACTTCCGATGAAATCATGGCAGATATTGAGGCCCTGCAGGAAGAAGCGGAAGGGATTCAGCAGCAGATCTCTGACACGGAAGCGGAGCTGGCTGCCAATGAGCAGGAGACGCTTAGCGTTGTTGAGCAGAAGGTGCAGATCGATCAGCAAATTATGCTGACGCAGGAACAAATCGAAAATACCAATGCGCAGATTCAACAGTACAGTCAGTTGATTGCAGCCAAGCAGGAAGAACTCGACGAAGCCCAGGCCGCCTATGACGAAATGTATGAGACATATAAGGTTCGGCTGCGGGCCATGGAGGAAAACGGTACGGTCTCCTATTGGTCCATTCTGTTCAACGCTACCAGCATTGGCGATCTGCTGGATCGAATAGACATGATTACGGAAATTGCGCAGTCCGATCAGAAGATGCTCGAAGAACTGCAGGCCGCATATGCGGCGCTGGAGACAGAACAGCAGGAACTGGAGGAATCCAAGGCGGCTTTAGCGGAAGCTCGTACGACGCTGGAAACCCAGGAGGAGACGCTGGCTGCCCAGCGGGAAGAGGCGACGGCGCTGATTGCCAATCTGTCTGCGGAGAATGGGGAACTGCAAGCCGCATATGAGGAATTTGCCGCCGAAGAGGAAGCCATGGCTCAGGAGATCCTGGAAATGATGACGGCCTATCAGGAGAAGGTGGCGGAGGAAGAAGAGGAGCGCCGCCGGCAGGAAGAGGAAGAACGCCTGCGGCAAGAAGAGGAAGAGCGCCAACGCCAGGAGGCTGCCGCTGCGTCCAGCGCCAGCGCTGCATCCAGCTCGTATAGCTCCAACAGTGTGTCGTCCAGCGGCTTTATTCTGCCAGTGCCCTCCGGCTCCGCCACGATTACGGATGCTTTTGGTATGCGCTACCACCCCATCTATGGCTACTATGCCATGCACACTGGTGTGGATCTTGCGTGTAGTCTCGGCACGACGGTCAGCGCGGCCAAAAGCGGTACAGTGGTGTCGGTGGCCTACAGTGCGGCCTATGGCAATTACATCACCATCGCCCACGACGATGGCTCCTCCACCATGTATGCACATTTAGACACGACCAGTGTTTCTGCAGGAACCTACGTTTCGCAGGGACAGTCCATTGGTACAGTGGGCTCTACCGGGTATTCCACTGGTCCGCATCTGCATTTTGAGATCATCATTGATGGAGAGTATGTCAATCCCATGAACTATGTATCTTTGTACTGAAGCTGAAGATCGGGGTGCCGCTCCGGCGGCGCCCTTTTGTGTGTTGTACAGAAATTCCCCAAGTGAAGTTTGAAATGAACATGTAACGAGGTGCCCCATGAAAAAGCGATTTAATCTGCTGACGCTGTTGGTGCTGGTTTTGATGGCTGCCGGCGTCACGTTTGTCATTACTTTGAATGAAGTTTCAGAGAATTACCAGGCAGCTTATGCGGCTGCAGTGGAGAACAGTGATTATGGAAAACTTCAGGAGATCCGGGCCTATCTGGACGCCTACTTTGTGGACGAGCTGGATGACGAATCTCTGCTGGATGGTGCTGCTGCCGGCATGATTGAAGGTACCGGCGACCGATGGAGCTATTATATCAGCGCTTCGGATTATGCTGCCTATGAGGAGCAGATGAACAACGCCTATGTGGGCATTGGCGTGACCATTCAGTGGAATGAGGATGGAGAAGGATATGAAATCATGGATGTCACCGAGGGCAGTCCCGCAGAGGAAAGCGGCATCCAGACCGGCGATATTCTGATTGCCGTAGAAGGCCAGTCCGTGACGGAACTGGATCTGGACGGGACTAAGAATCTGGTGCGGGGCGAGAAAGGCACACAGGTACAATTGACGTTCCTTCGGGACGGGGAGACCTATGACGTATCGGTTACCCGCAGGAGTATCGACACGGTGGTGGTGTCTTATGAGCTGCTCGATAGTGGGGACGGGCTGATCACCATTGAGAATTTTGACACCAACTGCGCGGACAAAACTATCGAGGCCATTGAAGACCTGGTAGCGCAGGGTGCGCAGAGCATTATTTTTGACGTGCGCAACAACCCGGGCGGCATGAAGACAGAGCTGGTGGAAATCCTGGATTATCTGCTGCCGGGAGGTCCGCTGTTCCGCAGCCGGGACTATCTGGGCAATGAATCGGTGGACTATTCTGACGAGAACTATCTGGATATGCCCATGGCGGTGCTGATCAATGAGAACACGTATTCTGCGGCAGAGTTTCTGGCGGCGGCGCTGCAGGAGTATGACGCGGCGGTCATTGTGGGCGTCTCCACTTCCGGCAAGGGGCACTATCAAAATACGTTCCGTCTGTCCGACGGGTCTGCCATCGCCATCTCCACCGGAGAATACTTCACGCCCAATGGCGTCAGCTTGGAGGGGGTCGGTGTTGTGCCAGATGTGGAAGTGGATCTGGATGAAGAGAGCTACTACGCCCTGTATTATGACAATCTTGCCCGGGAGGATGACGCACAGCTGCAGGCGGCCGTTGCTGCGCTGGCAAACTTGCGGTAAAAACTGTGATGTGGCGCTTGACATTGGGGCAAGCTATCCACTATAATCTCTTATTAATGAGAAACGCGGGCCGGCTGGCCCGAGACAGGAAGGATCGATCGACATGGCCAAAGAATATAAGTTGAGTAAGGAACGCCTGCAGGCGCTGGAGGAGGAACTGCAATATCTGCGTACGACCCGGGAACGGGAAGTGGCAGAGCTGATCAAGGAAGCCCGCTCCTTCGGTGACCTGTCTGAAAATAGTGAGTATGATGAGGCAAAGACGGAGCAGGCTAAGCTGTATGGCCGCATTGCCGAGGTGGAAAACATCTTGGCAAATGCCGTCGTGATTGACGAAAGTGAGCTGGATTCGGGCCGTGTGGGCATGAACAGCAAAGTGACCATCCGGGATCTGGAATTTGGCGATGAGGAAACCTATGTGATTGTGGGCTCCCAGGAGGCCAACCCCGCCGCGGGCAAGATCTCTGATGATTCTCCCATTGGCCGGGCGGTTATCGGCAAGATGGCTGGCGATATTCTGCATGTGGAAGCGCCTGGCGGCGTGTTCCAGTACGAGCTGGTCAGCGTAGAATAAAGGAGGACTTGCCATGGCAGAAGAGAGAAAAAACCCCCAGAGTGAGCAGGACTTGGGCGAGCTGCGCCGGGTCCGCCGGGAAAAGCTGGCAGCCCTGCAGGAGGCGGGACAGGACCCATTTGCACAGACAAAATATGCGGTCACAGCCTACAGCGCGCAGATCAAAGCACAGTTTGCAGACATGAACGGCCAGCAGGTCAGCCTGGCGGGCCGTATTATGAGCAAGCGCGTTATGGGCAAGGTGACATTTTGCGATTTGCAGGACCGGGAAGGGCGGATTCAAATCTATATTCGCCGTGATCTGGTGGGAGAGGAACCGTACAAGATCATTAAAAAGTACGATATTGGCGATATCGTGGGCATTGCGGGCGAGGTGTTTCAGACGGAGCGAGGCGAGATCTCCGTGCGGGCCGCGTCGGTGACGCTGCTGTCCAAGTCTCTGCTGCCCTTGCCGGAGAAGTTCCACGGACTGACGGACCGGGAGACCCGGTACCGTCAGCGGTATGTGGACCTGATTGTCAATCCCGAGGTGACGGAGACCTTCCGGCTTCGTTCTGCGTTCATCAGCTATGTCCGCAGTTTCCTGAACGAGCGGGGCTATATGGAAGTAGAGACGCCGGTACTCAATACCATCTCCGGCGGCGCCACAGCGCGGCCCTTTGTGACCCACCACAATACGCTGGATATTGACATGTATATGCGCATTGCCACGGAGCTGCCGCTGAAGCGGCTGATTGTCGGCGGCCTGGACCGGGTGTACGAAATTGGCCGGATTTTCCGCAATGAGGGGATGGATCCCAAACATAATCCGGAGTTTACGACGGTGGAGCTGTATCAGGCGTTTGCAGATTTCAACGATATGATGGATTTGTTTGAGGAGCTGCTTTCCTCTGCGGCGCAAAAGCTGCTGGGAACTTATCAGGTCCGGTGGCAGGGACAGGACATTGATCTAACCCCTGGCTGGCCCAGACTGACCATGGCCGAGGCGGTAAAGCAATATGTAGGCATCGACTTTATGGCCATTGAAAGCGATGAAGAGGCTGTCGCCGCCGCTGCGGCTGCCGGCGTGGAACTGCCGGAGACGGCAGATCAGACCTGGGGCAACGCCCTGTATGAATGCTTTGATCAGAAGGTGGAGGAACAGTTGATTCAGCCCACTTTTATCACCATGCATCCAGTGGACGTGTCGCCGCTGGCGAAGCGGTCTGTTGCGGATCCGCGCCTGACAGAACGGTTTGAGCTGTTCATCTGCCACAGCGAAATGGGCAATGCATTCTCTGAACTGAATGATCCCATTGATCAGCGCCAGCGATTCCAGAAGCAGGTAGAGCTGCGGGCCAAGGGCGACGATGAAGCGGGCATGATGGATGAGGATTTTATCACGGCGTTGGAATACGGGATGCCTCCGACAGGCGGACTTGGCATCGGTATTGACCGTTGCGTCATGCTGTTGACAGATTCTGATTCGATTCGAGATGTAATTCTGTTCCCCACGATGAAGCCGATTGACTGAGTAAGTTCGTATGAGTTCATACACAGAGGCATACAGAGGGTTATGGAGGGTGCTTACCACAGAGCTTGCCACAATTTACGAAAACCGCACCACAAAAGATGCGGCGTGATTATGCAAATCTCCGCA
>CBCPMX010000046.1:0-4467 GCA_965120355.1 uncultured Oscillospiraceae bacterium | reverse complement strand
TCGCCGAACTTCAGCCGCCCACGAACAAATCTTACTTCCGATTTACCAAGTATGTAATCGTGGAACCACTTCGTGTCCGTCCTTGCCAGTAATAGCATAACGATGTAGTTGTTTTCCCGTCTGTTCTCATCGTATGCTTTTTTCACCCACTTCCCGATTTCACGCCCATACGGGGGATTACACCATACAACGCCCTCCCAAGGCTTTAACAAACCATTCTGCTCCGGTGTGTAATACTTGTCGCATTTTGCGTTCTCTGGAATGGCACAAGCGTCAAGGTCAAATTTAAATTCGTCGTTCAATTCATCGAAAAAATCCTGCGGCGTCTCCCACAAATCCGTTTTGCTCGAAAACATTACATCAGTGTTCATCCAGCTTCTCCATCTCCTCCGCGCTCAGAATCGGTGCTCGGGTGTTCCAGCGTTTTTCTTGTTCACTTGTGCCCTCTGACCTATCCATGCTAACTCTACATCTTCCGGCCAGCCGCTATTGCTAGATACACGGCCCATGGCTGGGCCTACTTCCTCCGTGTAAATCTGTCTGCATACTTCCCGTTTGGCACCATGTAATCATTCGGCACTTTTGGCGGGATTGGCCGCTCGTTTGATGAATCCATGTCACCCTCAAACAAGGACAGTTGCACACCGTCCCATTTATCCTCCAGAAGCCTGTACAAGTGGATGATGCGATTCCTGACAAAGTTCATGTTCACCCCATCCTCCCAAAACGGGTCTGCGCATCCTTCCCTCGCTATTTCTTCCCATCTGGAATACGATTTTCCGAGTTCCTCCCTGAGTTGCTGTTCTGTCATTTTTTCGGGTGGTATGTACTTGCTCTGCTTTCTCATGGCTGCTCCTCCTTCTTCGCCAGCTCTGCCACCCGCTTCTCGCTGGCGATACAGTCCGGGTAGGGGCAGGAAAAGCAATCCTCATGCTCACACTCCTGCACCGGTGGCCGTCCGCATGGGTGCTTTTCCTTCGGCTTTTCCCATCGGTATGTTTCCAGCTTCACGGTTCCACCTCCTCGATTTCGACCTCAATCCTCGGGTTGTCCCGGTCAATGTACAGTTCCGGCTTGAGCGGTGTATTCCCGGCGAGCCACAGCTGGTTGTCATTGCCGATGATCCCCTCCTGCTGTAAGGCGTCCAGGATGAATTTCCAGCCGCCGGAAAACACCCCGTCAGGGTCTCGCCGGTGGTCACGTTCGTAAAAGCGAGTGGTTATCCTGACCGGCCTATCCATCCGGGTCAACGCCGCCTGTCGGATTGCCGCACGGACACGCAGCCCCTCAAGGACTTTCTGCTGCGCTCCCCGGTATCGGTTTGTCCGGTTTGCGGAGATGATCTCATTCATGGCCGGAAGCCGCCCGGGAATAGTAAATTCTTGCTTCCGGCGCACCAACTCACGCATCGCAGCCACCCCCCTGTTTCTCTTCTTCCGCCAGCACCTGGCGCATCCACTCGACGTTTTTCCGGGCGTTATGCGGGTCGGATCTTCGTGCAGAGGGGTTGTTGCTGGTCTGCTTTGCCCCACCCTTGCGCTTCTCTTCTTGGAGCCGGGCAACGCACCAGGACAGAATGGCCCTGTAGTCGCTCGTGTACCACTTGCCGGTACTGCCCTTGTAGTTGTCAAGAATCTCGATCAGCCTTGCAGTGTCGGCGGGACCATGAGCGTCAAGCAGCTTCTGGTGCTCTTCGTTGGTCATGGTCACATTTTCCGCCCATTGGACTGCTGGTTCTGCTTTGTGCGCGCGCCCTCCCCCCCGTTTCGCCGGGGGGGATACAGGGGGGGATTCGGATAAGGATATGGATTCGGATTCGGATTGGATTACGGGGACATCTGATTTCCTCTGCATACAATTGTTTGCAGATGTATGCAGATCATCTCCGGGCGGAGGATACTTACTTTTCTGCGCTCGGATGTTCTGATGACGGCTCCAGCTCTCTAACTGAAGGTACGGTCTCCCGCCTACCTTGTAGAGGTTAACAATACCAGCTGTCTCGAGGTGCTTTAAGGCTTCATCTATTTGTTTATCCGTAACGGAGTAAAGGGGGAATCCTCGACCTTTGATGATTGCAGGTCTTCCATCGAATCTGCCGTAATCGTCTGCCAGAACAATCAGCCGGATGAACAAGCATTGTTCAAACCATGACAGTTCGGCTAGGGATTCGCTTGTGCAAATGCTCTCTTTGAGGATTCTGTTAGGCATTGACCCCACCAGCCCTCATATTCCACGCCTGGGCGGCGAGTTCGCATTCGTGCGAATCCCATATACCCGGATCCTCAAAACTGAAATCCGTGCTATATGTTTTGCTCTGTGCGCAGCAAAACTCGCACTTGACGTAAACGAATACGCCCCTTCGGCCATTGCTTTTGAATATGTTTGCCATATCCTGCCCACAAAAAGGGCACGCTTTCAATTCCAATTCCATTCAAATAACCTCCCTTAAAACGGCAGGTCGCCGTCATCCCCGTTAAGCTCCGAAAGTTCCTGCGGTGCTGATTGGGTGTCCTGGCTCTTTTGGGAGTCTCCGAAATAGACGCTGTCGGCCACCACCTCGGCGCTGCGACGCTTGTTGCCGTCCCGGTCTGTCCAGTCCCTGATCTGCAAGCGGCCCTCCACCACGGCCATGCGGCCCTTGGTGAAGTACTTGGAGACGAACTCGCCGGTGGAACGCCAGGCTACCACATCAATGAAGTCGGTGCCCCGCTCTCCGCTGGCCTTGTCCTTGAAATCCCGCTCCACGGCCAGGGAGAATGAGGCCACCGGGGTGCCGCTGCCGGTGTGGCGCAGCTCCGGGTCGCGGGTCACGCGGCCCATTAAAATAATCCTGTTCAGCATGTTATTTTCCTTTCTTGTACGTCAGCCGGTCTCGTGTGAGGCCGGGATAGCGGAACCGCAGATAGTCCCATATCCGTTCTCCCAGTGCCGCCCGCATCTCGCTCTGGTCATAGAGCCTATGGCAGACGGCGCAAAGAGTAACGATGTTCTCCGGGATTCCTAGCCCTCCGTGTGACCGGGGGATGTAGTGGGCGTTAGGGGCGGCGTTGCAGTTGCCGCACAAGATGCAACGCCCATTATCCCGCTCCCAGACGGTTTCCTTAACCTTCGCCGGAATGCCTGTCCTCTTCGTTTCTCGGTGCATCCCATTGCGCTAAGAGCGCGTCCACCTCCTCCTGTGGCCTGGTTTCAATTCCCAGGCCCCGGCAGTCCTGGATGGCGTTGTCTATCAGCCGGGACATCTGAGCCGTGTCAAAATCGCTCGACCCGTAGTAGGCGAGGACGTTGACTACTCCAGGGGCACGGGCCGCCCTGGTCTCCACAAACCGGCCCAGGTGCCCGGATGTCCAGAGCCGGGTGAACATCTCCACGGCTTCCTCCCGCATCCCGTAGACCTCATAGTTGGATAGGCCCCGGATGTGGTGACGGTAGACCTCCTCCTTGTCCAGCCCGGTGGCCTGGGCAAGCTTTTCGCATAGCTTCCAGTAATACCCGTTAGCATCCAGACTCCGCCGCTTGGTCTTGCGCTTGATGGTCAGGGTGTAGGTCTTGCTCTCGTCCATGCCGTCAAGCACCTGCTGGGCCGCCGCCTGGGACGGGGTGCGGAAGCAGAGGTATACGCCTCTGCTGTCCGCGCTCCAATGGCAACCATCCCTTGTTACGTCAAACTCCATTGGCCTTCTCCGCTCTTAGGGCCAGCTTCATGCACTGCCCGCAGAGGACCCGGCCAAAACGGCCGGGATTGTCCCCCGTCCCCCCGGAGTAGACCGCCTGATCTTCCACTGTCCAGATCGAGCCGTCCTTTTTGGTGACAGGCCTGAGCGGTTCTCCGCAGGCTGTGCAGAGGATTTCTCTGCTGGCCTCCGCCTCCTTGGCGTCAAGTTCTTCGCTGGAGATTTTGTCCGGGTCTTCACCGGTGGGAAGGGCGAAGGTGCGCAGCCACATGTATTTATAGGCATATGTCATGGCCTTGCCGCTGCCCTTGTCCTGGGTGTCCGCCCCGTCTCCGGCGGAGGCGATCTCGATGTACTCTTCCGGGTTCTCTACGTTGACCATGCGATACACAACGTCAACATGGGTGATGTTCCCGCTTCTGTTGGATGTCTGCTGGATGGGATAGACCACCAGCCCATGCTGTAACATCTTCTCCCGCATGATGGTCGTGACTTTCTCCTCAGACAGTGCCTTATAGGACGTCTGTCCGAACTTGACATGATCGTCCTTTTGGAGCCGCTGAACGTCATGCATAATAGCCAGCATCTTCTCATAGATATTCATAGCACCGCCCCCAATTCCTCACCTTCAATTTTCCATGAGAGGTAGTCCCTCTCCTCTTTGGTCAGCCCGGCCACGAAGTCCCGGAGCTTGTCCAGTGCGTCCTTCTCGCATTTGCCGCAAAGGTGGAATTCGTAGTCCGAGTCCGGCACGACCTCCCCGCACAGGTTGCAGTACCGGGCCTCTTCCCAG
>CBCPMX010000045.1:0-47674 GCA_965120355.1 uncultured Oscillospiraceae bacterium | reverse complement strand
GCCAGCGCGCTGTATGGTGTCATAGCAATGTGCTCTTCCTGGCAGAACGGCGCCATTTCCCGTTCTTCTTCTCGGAAAATCAGGTTATAGTGGCCCTGAACCGAGATAAACTTCGCAAACCCTTCCCGCTCCGCCAGGGCATTGGCCTTACACAGCTGCCATGCAAAACAGTTGGAAATGCCGATATAGCGGGCCTTGCCCGCCTGTACCAGCTGGTTCAAGCCGTCCATAATGTCATAGAGCGGCGTCTGATAATCCCACATGTGATAAATATAGAGATCTACATGGTCCATGCCCAGATTTTGCAGGCTTTTCTCCAACATTCGCCGGATATGTGCCTGCCCGGAAACACCGGCTTCGATTTCCGCATTGGTACGGGGAAGGAACTTTGTTGCCACAATCACTTCATCCCGGTTGGCATAGTCCCGCAATGCACGGCCCAAATATTGTTCGCTGGTCCCGCTTTGATAACTGATGGCCGTGTCGAAGAAATTGACCCCCAATTCCAACCCACGCCGGATCATCTGACGGGAATGCGCTTCGTCCAGAGTCCAGCTGTGCTGGCCGTTTTGGGCATCGCCAAAGCCCATACAGCCCATACAAATGCGGGAAACGCGCAATTCCGAATTTCCCAATTTCGTATATTTCATTAGGCAGCCTCCAATTCTGCACTGTCCAACAGCAGCACATTTTTAATGAGTATACCATACCAAACAAGAAATTTGAAATGCTTCTTTTCCATGCCCAGGCATACGGCAGCAGTATTTTTAGAAAATCCTGCGCAAATCGCCGAATGCAGCAGAAGCAGCCGCTCATCTTGCCAGAGCTCTGCACCGCATGGATCCCTCATTTCCCTAGTTTCCAACGGCCGTCCCTGCGTGAAAACATGCCAGGCACGCCGTCCCAAGATGGTCTGCGAACCGGGCCGCAGCGTGCAGCAAAATTTTCATTCCGATGGTACCCTGGGACAACGGCCTGCATCTGACGCCGGTCCCGTCCCTCAGCCTTTATCCGCCTTCGTTCCCAGGTGGGCGCGGAAAAACGCCACGGCGGCTCCCAGCGCAGCGGAGGCATTCTCTCGCCGCCAACCCAGCAGCAGCTGATACTCCTCCACCGGCCCGCGGATGGGCAGCTGTACGCAGCCATTGCCAAACTCTGCGGCGGCGTGCTCCGGCAGCACGGTGACGCCATTGCCGGCCTTGATCTGCAAAATGATGGACTGGATGTCCTGAGGCGCATTTTCCGGCCGGTCATGGTCCGTCCGGAAGGGATTCTCTCCCAACAATTCCGGACAGTCCGCCAGCTCCTCCCGTGTCAGGAACGGCCGTTTCGAAAAGCGGTGTTCCTGGGACACCAGCGCACAAAATCGCCCGCGTTCCACCATCAGGCAGTCAAATGCTGCGTCCTGCGGCCAGGAGTAGGAAAAGCTGAGAACAAGATCTGCACTCCCACAGCGAAGCTTCTCCACAGCAGTCACCAGATCCGTCTGCTCCATCACCAGTTCGATCTCCGGATGCGCCTCCCGGAACCGGCGCAGGAGTCCGTAAAATCGAGGCATATACACGCCAATGCTGACAAACTGTAAGTGCTGGCAGGATCGGTAGTTGGCCACAGAGTCTTTTAGCCGTACTGCCTGTTGCAAAAACTCTTTGCCCTGCCGCAAAAAGACTTCGCCGGCAGGGGTACAGCGCAGGCTCCGCTGGCCGCGCACCAGAAGGAGCGTACCCAGTTCCCGCTCCAGGGCGCCGACACCGCGGCTCACGGAAGAGTGACTGACGTACAGCTGCTTTGCCGCGGCAGAAAAACTCCCGCTCTCGGCGCTGGTCACAAAGTATTGAATCTGCTCCAGAGTCATCCGCTTTCTCCTCCCTGCCGGGTTGCTACTGCTATTGTAACACGCCATCCTGCCACCCGCAAGGCTGTTGTGCGTTTTGCGCACAGAAGAAGTGCGATTTTCCCGTTTTACATCGGTTCCCCTTTGCGATATCATGAAAATAAGTCGATACATCGAGACCCGCTCTGTGTTAGAAATGCCGGTGCAGAGCGGGCAATACAACAAGCAGGAGGTAGATACGCATGCAAAAACTGTATCCCGACGCCATGCTGGAACGCCTGGAGTGGCGGCGCGACATCCGCAACCTCATGGGCCGTATTTCCGCGGACTATGCCGTTCGCGAAGAGGGCGAGATCTACGCCCGGTATTGGAGCCATCGGGACGACGTCTGTCTTGGCGTCAACGAGGGTTGGTATGTGGGGCCTGAGGCTGTATCAGGCTATTACAAGGCCCTGGATGAGGAAATTGTCTTGGCCTCCAAGTGTGTCCAAAAGGACTTCCCGGAGAAACTGGAAAACCTCTCCGAAGAGGAATGCAAAGGCGTGGGCGCCATCAGCTATATTCCCATGGACTCCCACGTGATCGAAATTGCCGATGACGGGCAGACCGCCAAGGCTATCTTCAACATCCGCGGCTCCTATAACAAGATCACGACATCCGGCCCCATTGCCTATTGGCCTTTCGGCTGGGCTGCAGCAGACTTTGTCCTGGAGGACGGGCAGTGGAAGATTTGGCACATGCAGTGGCTGCGGAACGTGGATGTGCAGTGCGGCACACCGTTCGGCACTGAGCCGGAAAAGTTCCCGGAGATTGCCGCCTACGCCGATATGGCTTCCTTCCATATGCCGGAGCCGACGGTCAAGACCGTGCTGATGGAGAACTATTACACGGACCGTCCCTTCACCAAATCTCCGAAGGTCCCCGAACCCTACGAAACGTTTGCCAGCACATTCAGCTATGGCATATGAGAGGAGGATGCATGATGTACAAAGAGCACAAGAAAGTCTACACGGATGACGAATATATCGTCCGCATGTGGGAAAAGGAACTTCTCCAGGATATGGCCGCCCGCTTTATGTACGCCTGGTCCAACGGTGAACGGCGGGAAGCGCTGGACAAATATTGGGTACAGAAGACCCACAACCAGCGCGATGCGTCCTTCGGCGTGAACAACGGGTTTTATGTGGGCATGGACGAGGTCGTCCGCCATTTTGTGGAGCAGTACGAAGACGAGTGCAAGACTGACCTGAAGGCATTTCAGGACGCCCGCCCCGAAAAAGGCTACACCGGCGCGGATCTGGGCCTGGGCAAAACCACCTTGCACGATTGCACCACACCGTTGCTTTACATCGCCGACGACGGACAAACCGCCCGCTATCTTTGCTATGATGTGGGCATGGACGCCACCGGCAAGCCCGACGGTTCTTCCAAATCCTATTTTGAGATTGCCCTGTGTTTTATCGAGTTTATCAAGGAGGGCGAAGACTGGAAGATCTGGCACCTGATCTGGCAGCATGACTTTTCCATTGAGGCCGGCAAAGCCTATGGCGATCTGCCGCGCTTCCTGCCGCCGGAGGAAGCAGCCGCTTTTACCCGTCACCACGGCAATCCCACCAAGCCCTTTGACGTCTATGACGATATCTTTGGATGGGAGTATATTTACTGGGATATGCCCGCCCCCTACCGCACCTACGAAGAGGAAGAGGGCTACGGTCCCCGCGGCCGTGTGGGCAAGAAATACTATGACCGCATTATTTGAGAAAGAAGCCGGCACATGAATACCAACCTCACAAGATCGCAAAGAATCCACAATGTGGCGGCCGGCCAGATGGTCGAAGAGCTGAAAGGCCGCCATGCCTATCTCCACGGAGTCAACTTTGGCCGGGAAGAATACGGCGTCTTCTGGCTGCGCTCTACAGACACCACCTGGGGCCACGGCTGGGGGCGCCTCGTGGGCTATGAAGAGATGTTCCAGGCCCACTGCGGCCAGGACGCTGACGACATGTTCGGCACCGCCCGCTTCGCCGGCTGGTTTGGCCACGAACGGGACGGCCACGACCGCCGCTCCACCTACTGGGGCGCCAGTCATGTGCTGGCCTCCCCGGTGATCGAAGTCGCCGACGATGGCCTGAGCGCCAGAAGCTGGTACCTCACCCCCGGTACCATGATGAACCGGTTCGGCCGGGACGGCCAGCACCGCAGCGGCGGTTGGCTGTGGGAGCGCTATGGCTCCGACTTTGTCTACTCCGGCGGTAAGTGGTGGTGGGCCCATGAACAGGTTTGCCCTGACATCGCCGGCAGTCTGGACAAGGAAAACTGGGCCCGTACCATGTATGAGCGCTGCAAGAGCGGCGGCCCCTTAGGTCCCCAGAGCGCACCGGACAACGCGGACCATGGTCCCAAACGCACCGACCGGGAGACCAAACACCGGGAGTGGACTATGTGGCAGACCGTTCAGCATACCGTGGATCCGCCCAAGCCCTACGCACACATGGACGACGAGAATTCCTATTCAGTCGGGTACAACAACTTCGACACCATTCTGCCCCAGAACCGGGCCTATGGCGGCGACCTTTTGGAAGACTGACCGCTTCCCCTAAAGAAATTCCGAATCAAAACACCAGCCCCCTGACGCGGCAGCTGAGCCGCGTCAGGGGGCACATTTCTATTGACCGGTATGCTATCCGGAAATTTTCCGCGCTCCGGCAGTTACAGCCGTACAGCCGCGTCGTAGCCGGTGCGGGTGGCGTTGCGGACATTGGAGGGCTTGTCGGCGTCGCCAATGACCACAAAGAAGGGCGCAATACCCCGGAAGGACTCCGCCAAATCCTGACGGGCCCGCATACCGGCAGACAGCACCACATTGTCGCAGGCCACGGTATGCTCTTGTCCGTCGCCGTCTACATAGGTGACGCCTTGGGCGGTGATGCCGGTGTAGCGGGCCTTGGTGATGACAGTGGTGTGGGCCTTCAGCCGGTCCAGCAGGGCGTCCCGGGTCAGGTACATCTCGTCGGTGGCCACCTCCGGAAGCATCTCCAGAATTGTGACCTTTCTTCCGGTTTCAGTGGCCAGGAACAGGCCCGTCTCGCAGCCCACCAGGCCACCGCCCAGTACCACCAGGTTTTCACCCAGGGGCTGGCCGGCTTTCACCCGGCCATAGGCCTCCTCGGCAGTGAGGACGTTGTCGCCGTCCACGCCGGGGACCGGGAGGATAAAGGCGTCGGCGCCTACGGCGGAGATCACGGCATCAGGCTTCATGGCAGCCACAGATGCCGGCGTCGCCTCGGTATTCAGCCGCACATCCACTCCCAGCTTTTCCAACTGACGAATCTGATAGCGCATGAAGCGGCACAGGTCATGCTTGAACGGAACCTGCTCAGAAAAGACCAGCTTACCGCCCAGATGATCGGCCTTCTCCAGCAGGATGACTTTATGCCCCCGCTGTGTGGCGGTAATGGCCGCCTGCATACCTGCCGGGCCGCCACCAATGACCACTACATTTTTGGGTTCTCCCGCCTTTTCCGGCGCGATCATCTTCAGGAACTTCTCTCTGCCCACAGTGGGGTTCACCGAGCAAGCGAAGGAGGGCGCCCGGTTGTAGTCCAGGCAGTGGAAGCAGCGAATACAGGGAATCACATCCTCTTCCCTGCCCTCAAAGAACTTATTGGGGCGCTGGGCGTCGGAAATCAGGCCCCGGGCCATGGCCACCATGTCGGCCTTGCCTTCTGCCAGGGTCTGCTCGATCAGATCCGCGTCCTGGAACGCGCCCAGGGTTAGCACCGGAATCCGGATACGCCCGCTGGCCTTGACGGCGGCGGCATATTTGGCGTTGCAGCCGTGATCCAGGAATTCCGTGGGATGGGTGATGTTTTCGGTGCCGTTGTAGAACGCGCCGGTGGAGATATGGGCAATGTCAATGCGGTCCTGGATGTGCTCCACCATGTCGATGCAGTCCTCCAGATGATACCCCCGGCCATCAGGCCACAGCTCATCGCCGGAAATGCGGTACTCAATGAGCAGCTTACGGCCCACCCGCTCCCGGATCGCATCGAGAATCATGTCGGCAAAGCGCATCCGGTTTTCCAGAGTCTGGGCCCCGAACTCATCGGTGCGGCGGTTTAGGACAGGGGAGTAAAATTGAGACAGGCACAGGCCGTGGCCGCCGTGAATCAGCAGCATATCAAAGCCGCACTGGAGGGCGGCCTCCGCCACATCCCCATAGCGCTTGGCAATGGCCTCCATGGCGTCCCGCGTCAGCATCACCGTAGGATTGCCCGCCAGGTCAGGGCCGCCGTTGATGGAATAGGTAATCAGATTGCCCTGATGATCGTGTCCGTGGTACTGGAAAGCCAGCAACTCCAGGGACGCCTTTGCATCATAGAAGTGGATAGCATCGGTCAGCCGCTGCCAATGGCGGTGCGACTCATAGTGATCGATGCGTTCGCAGGCGTGAACAGGATCATACGGCATCTCCAGATCCATGTTCTGGGCAGAGTATGTAATGACAGCGGCGCCGCCGGCTGCCTTGGCGGCATAATATTTCAGCGCCGCGTCAGAGGGATACTCCTCTCTGCCATACAGCAGATGGACGCCGGCAGGCGCGGACCAGATGCGGTTTTTGAACACCACATTGCCGATTTTGATGGGCTCAAAAATATGGGGATACTTGGGATGTGCCATGTTAAATTCCTCCTGATATCGTGATGGTTTGTTCTATTTTTTCAGGCCGCCGGGATGGCCCGCAAACGCTGGGAGACCGCGTCCTCCACGGGCTGCAACCATTATATCACAGATTGTACAAAACGCAAGAATCGGCAGCAGCCGCGCCGCTGCCGGACTCAGCCCAGAAGTTCCTGCCCGCAGAGGTGTCCGCCGCCTTATTGCCGGCAGTCCTTGGCTGGGAACTGCCGTACTTTCTGTTTCATAAGCTCTGTTTTCTGCGCATTGATCCGGCGCGTGACTTTTTGCAGCAGTTTCAATGATCCGTATTTCTTCCGATATCGTTTATCGCAATTACTGACGTTGTTGTGTCCCACCATCTGTGCGACTTCGCTGACAGGCATGGCCTGCTGGTTAAACGCGCCTGCGCTTCTGCTTCGCGGTGGAGTTTATTGAATTTTACTGTGCGCTGCTTTGGGAAATGAAAAATTATTTTACTTACGCTCCACAAATCCCACGACCGCAAAAATCAATCCTAGAACGCCAATTCCAATCGCAAGCATTCCCAGTCCTGACGAACAAAGAGAAACTACGATGGCAAAAAGCAATATTGCAATACCTAAGCCAATTTTCTTCATTATCAATCTCTCTCCTTTGTCAAAGTCAAATTTGCCGTTCTGCTTCTATAAAAAGTATACCAGAAACTTTTAAACAAATCTACCGTATTTCAGCCTGCCGGAAACTTGATTTTCTCTGCCATACTGCCGCGCCGCTGCCCAGCGTTCCCCGCTATCTGGCGCATCTGCTGCCGGAAGTGAAATACATGGCGTCTCCATCTTTCTGCGCCGGGAATAAAAAAGACGCTTTTCTCGCTGCAGATGAACGAAAAAAGCGTCTTTGTGTGATTATAGCGCCGTTTACTTGTCTTTAGATTTGAAAAGTCCCGTATTTATGCGGATCTGCGCAGGTTGTGCTTATGGGAACGAAGCGTCTGATCCGAATGATACAAACTCACTGCAGCAGCGCGCTTTCCAAGTCAGAGAGCATGGTATCCAGCGCCGAAATACCGCCCTCTGCCGTATACCACACAGCGGGGTGAGCCAGATAGACAATATTGCCGTTCTGATAGGCACTGGTGCTCATAATCAGTTCATTTTCCATGATCTCCTGGGCCAGCTGCGCACCATCTGTCCCAATGGCGGCATCACGATCCATTACAAAAATGTAGTCAGGCTCCAGCTGCACCACCAGCTCGAAAGAAGCCTCATTGCCATGGGTAGAAGTGCCGCTGTCAGCAGTCAGCGTCTCGCTCAGATTGTCAAAGCCAATCTCCCGGCCAATTATGGAGCAGCGTCCGTCATTGCCCAGCATATTGAAGCTGCCGCTGGTGCACATGCCCACCACAGCGGTCTTTCCTTCAGCAAAGGCCGCCAGCGTTTCAATGCGGCTGTCAAAGCCGGCCATCATCTCTGCAACCTGATCCTCCAGCCCAAAGATAGAGGCGATGGTGTTCGCAATGTTCCGGGTGCTCTCCACTACCCCCAGCTCGCTGTCTGTGGCCAGATATACCACCGGCGCGATCTCACTCAGCGCATCATAGGAACTGCTCAAGCGGCCGCCAATAAAGATAATATCCGGCTCACAAGCCATGACGGCCTCCAGGTCAGCTTCCTTGATGGTACCCAAATTCTCAATAGAATCATCGTCCATATAGTCCTGGAGATATTCCAGGGACGTACTGGCGGAACCAACCACCCGGTCACCCAGGCCCAGATTATCCAGGATATCCAGAGCGGCCATATCCAAAATCGCAATACGCTGCGGGTCATAGGGAACTTCAATCTGTGCTTCTGTCCCAGTCCCATCCAGTGCTGTGATCACAATGCTCTCTGGAGCGGCTTCGGCGGTTTCTTCCGAAGGCTCTGGTTCCTCGGCGGCGGACTCTGTCTCTTCGCTCTGCGCCGTCTCTTCCTGCTCCTCGCTCTCTTCAGCGTCCGCAGCTTCCTCGGACGCAGCGCTTTCTTCGGCAGCTGTTTCTTCCACGGCAGTTTCTTCTACGGCGCTTTCCTCCGCGGTTTCAGTGGTCTCAGTGGAACTGCCGCAAGCGGCCATGGCCAGCAACATCGCCATACACAGAAGGATGGATGTGAGTTTTTTCATATTCATGCTTGCTCCTTTTTTTAAAAAGTACTGAAAACAATGTGGATCAATAATAGATTGACAGGGGTTTGCCCTGGATTTGCAGGATCTCAAAGTCTACATGATAGATCTGCGACAGGGTCTGCTTGGTCATCACCTCCTCTACGGTACCAAATTTCGCAACTTTCCCATCCACAAAGGCACAGATATAATCGGAATAAAAAGCCGCATAGTTGATTTCATGCAGCACCAGGATCACCGTCTTGCCCAGCTCGTCGCACAGGCGGCGGACAATCTTCATCATGTTGGTGGCATGATAGATGTCCAGATTGTTCGTGGGTTCATCCAGGAGAATATATTCCGTATCCTGTGCGATGACCATGGCGATATAAGCCCGCTGCCGCTGGCCGCCGGACAGTTCGTCTATGAACTGATCCGCAAACGGCTCCAGCTCCATATAGGCAATGGCTTTGTCAATAATCGCCTTGTCCTCCGCTGTCAGGCGGCCGCCGGAATAGGGAAAGCGGCCAAAGTTCACCAATTCCCGCACCGTCAGTTTCATCTGCACATTGTTGGTCTGCGTCAGGATGGCCAGCCGTTTGGCTAAATCTTTGCTTTTCCATTTGGTGATGTCATTCCCTTCGAATTCTACTTCGCCGCCGTCACGGGCAATGAGGCGGGAAATAATCCCCATAACCGTGGATTTGCCGGCACCGTTGGGGCCGATGAGGGAAATGACTTTGGCTTTTGGAATCTCAAAGCTGACAGAATCAACGACAGTTTTGCCATCATACTGCTTGCATAGATCTTTCACATGCATACTCATGTCCTCCTTTTTGTCAAAAGCAAATACAGGAAATACACGCCGCCGCCAATGGTGATAAACACGCTGACAGGAATGGAGTAAGAATAGACATGCTCCACCAGCAGCTGTCCTCCCACCAGCACAATCATCCCAAACAGCGCAGACCCAAGAATCAGCTGGGTATGCCGGTAGGTCTTCAGCAGCTGCCGCGACAGGTTCGCAATGATCAGTCCCAAAAACGAGATGGGCCCCACCATCGCCGTCGCTACAGCGATGCACAGCGTTACACCCAGCAGCAGCTTCCGGATGCTTTTGTCATAGTCCACGCCCAGATTAATTGCCTGATCCTTTCCCAAGGTCAGCACATCCAGCAGTGCCAGTTCTTTGCGCAGGGCAAAGATAATGGCCGCCAGAACGATGACAGAGAAAATAATAATTTCCGTATTGATGTTGCTGAAGCTGGCCACCAGCGTCGCCAGAAGATTGTCGTATTCGTTGGGATCCATCACACGGGTCAAGGTACTCTGAATACTGGAAAAGAATGAGGAGAGTACCGTGCCGATCAACAGGATGTATAGCACATTACTGTGGGTCTTTTTGAACAGATAGCTGTAGATCACCGTGGCCACCAAACCCATCAGCACCAAATCCACAGCAAACGCATAATTGGCATTGTTGGCCAGTATGCTGGTGGACCCGGCCACAAAGACCACCGCCGTATGGATCAGGGTATACAGGGAGTTCATTCCCAGCAGGCAGGGCGTAACGATGGTGTTGTTGATAATGGACTGAAACACAATGGACGCGCCGCCGATGGCAAAAGCCGTAATGAGCATGACAATCAGTTTGGGCGTGCGGATTTTCATGGCATACCGGAAGAGCTTCGCATTTCCAAAGTTCACTTCCACCAGCATATACCCTGCTGCACACAGCAGCACCAGCACAGCCATAATCAGCAACTTGCGCCGGTTGGCGCGAACTGCTCTTAAATTCACGGGGCCTCTCCTCCTTTCTTGCCGGAGAACAGGCTTCGCAGATTTACGGCTTTCCGGCCATGGTTCAGCCGGTAAATCAGCATAGCTACGAAAATAATGCTTCCGAGAATCCCCACAATCAATTCAATGGGCAGTTCATAAGGATAAATAGCCACCCGGCCAATCATGTCGCACGCCAGGACAAAGATCGCTCCGAACAGCGCCGTATCTACCAACGTTCCTCGAATCTTGTCCCCTTTAAACATGGCCACAATATTGGGCACAATCAGTCCTATGTAGGAAATGGATCCCACAACCACCACCACGGAAGCAGTGATCATGGCTGCAATGGTCAGCCCGAGAAACAGCACAAAGTTGTAGTGAACGCCAAGATTCTTGGAAAAGTCCTTACCCATGCCCACTATATTAAAGTGATTGGCAAAGAGAAATGCCAAAATGACCAGCGGGACCACCAGGTACACAATTTCATACCGCCCACGCAGCACCATGGAGAAGTGCCCCACCAGCCAGGTGGACAGTGCCTGCGTCATTTCATACTTATAGGCCAGATAGTTGGTAATGCCTCCGATCACATTGCCAAACATAATGCCCACCAGCGGAACCATGACTACGTCCTTAAACTGAATCCGCTGAATGAACCAGACAAAAATCCAGGTACCAAGAATTGCGAAGATAAACGCAAAGATCGCTCTTCCCCACAGCGTAGAGCTGGGCATGAACAGCAGCGCCAGCAAAATCCCGAACTGCGCCGAAGAAATCGTTGCGCCGGTGGTAGGTGAGACAAACTTGTTCATGCACAGCTGCTGCATAATCAATCCCGCAATGCTCATACCTACGCCGGTACACAAAATCGCCAGCAGCCGCGGCAAGCGGGAGATCAAAAAGACTTCCAGCTGCTCCAAATCGCCGCTCACCAGCCCAGTTACGCTGACATCCAACACGCCGATGAACAGCGACCAGATGGACAGCACCAGCAGTACCACAGCCAAAATGATGGTAACACCGTATCGTTTGATGGAGATTCCTCCCTTCCGGCAAAACTCCGTTTTAGTTAGCTTCCGCTAACAACTTGCAAAAAACTGCGCGCCATACAATGAGAACTGGCCTTACATGCATACGGAGTGTCTGTGCGTACTCATTGCATCGCACGTTGTGCACTTATTCTAGCATATAGGGTTAGCCATATGCAACTGTATTTCATAACAATTTTGCAGCATTACATGAAGCTCATTTTTATGCACTTTATCCAGAAGCAGTCCCAATGCCCCAGTCAGGAGCCCGGCGCGGAACTGGCGGCTATGCCCGCTCTGTTTTCCTTCTTTTTCAAGTTTTTAGGTTGTAATCCCCCAGAGAAATCGTTGTCACCCACCCTCTTGCTTTTTTCTGAATAAGATTTACAATGAAGGTATGAAATTTTATCATATGCTGTAATGGCAAGATTTCAATTTCTGACCAAAACTGAATAGACCGTTTCTGAGTCTCTCCGCCTAAAGGACTTTCCCAAGGTGGTTTGACCTGCGCAGATTGCCCTCTGCATAATCTGCGCACTGGGGTGTGTAGGAAACCAAATACCCTTCCGTGTTTGAAAAGGAAACGAAATGCGCTGCGGCCTGTACTGTATGCAGGCCGTAACAGGGTTTGAACTCACTTCCGGTGCTGGCCCATTCTATTGGAAATCTCCAGCCACTGGTTCTGTCGCCAATGCTGTTGCTGGCTCTGCTGTACAGATGCCCGCCGCTGAAGTGATTTGTTTGACCCTGGTGTTATGATGTTGCTCTCCCGCAGGCCGGTTCCTTTTGAATCGGTCTGTTTTCTTTATTTTCCGGGAGGAAACACTGTGAAACTGGAGATCCGAAACCTCGCCTGCGGTTACGAAAAGCGCCCGGTGCTACACAGGGTCAGTTTTACGGTCTGCACCGGTGAGATCTGCTGCCTGCTCGGTCCCAACGGCGTTGGCAAAACCACACTGTTTAAGACCATTTTGGGCTTATTAAAGCCGATGGAAGGCCAGATTCTCATTGATGGCGAAGACACTGCGCACTGGACTGCGGCAAAGCTGGCCCGCCATTTGGCCTATGTCTCCCAAGAGCATCAGCCGCCTTTTCCCTATCAGGTCAAGGACGTAGTGATCACGGGCCGCATCAGCCGCGCCGGATATACCGGCAAGCTCTCCCGTCTGGACTATAGCGTCGCAATGGAGGCCATGAACGATATGGGCATTGCACACTTGGCTGAACGTCCATATACTGACGTATCCGGCGGTGAGCGGCAGCTGGTAATGGTGGCCCGGGCGCTTGCCCAGCAGCCGAAATGGTTGGTGATGGACGAACCCACTGCCAATCTGGACTATGGCAACATGGTCCGTGTCATCAGCCGCATCCGTGCCCTGCGGGACAAAGGATACGGCATCATTATGACCACCCACTCCCCGGATCAGGCATTTTTGTGCGACGCAAATGTGGCGCTGCTGCGCCAGGACGGCGCCATGTCCTTTGGCCCCGCGCCCCAGATTATCACCGAACGGACCATGCGGGAGGTCTATGGAATCGACGTCCGGGTTGTGGAATTTTATGACCGAAATAACCGTCTGGTCCGGATGTGTGCGCCGTTGCTGGCGCAGTCCCCAATGTAAATAGCGGTGCTCTGCCGTTGTTTATCAGGAACCTGTGAATCCATTGTCTGCGGCTGCGGCCGGATTTTCTTTCCATTTTGTGCTTGAAGCATAAAATTTTATTCGGCAATTTCTGGTTTCCAGCTGCAATTGGCGCCAAAATCCCCGCCACCAGCGCTGCCAGTCGATTCAGAGCTTCCATAGAACATTGTAAAAGGAGATTGACAAACACTATGCGTAAACTGAAAAAACTGTTGAGTATTGCGCTTGTCCTGTGTATGCTGGTCAGTCTGTTTGCCACCACTGCACTGGCAGACAGCAGCTTTACCTTCACAACGCCGGAAGAGCCAATGGACGTCACCAGCTCTGCCAACGTACTGACCACGCTGACACAGCGCGCCGCTTCCGAAATTCCCCTGATTTTCGGCATCAACGTGGTGGGCGGTAATATGTTTACCGGCCTGCAGTACCTCGGCGGCACGTCCGTCAACGAAAACCCGGATCCTTACATCTGGAACTTCAACTATCTGTATCCCGATTATGAGCGCATGACCGACCCCGGCGAAGCCGCGGAGGGCCGTGAATTGCCTGAGGGTACCTATTATGCAGCCCTGGGCAATACTTTGAATAACCCCAACGGCCTGTATTCCTCCGGCGGCGCTAACCAGAACTACTCTGTCGCCATGGATGAGCTGGGCGGCGTAGGCTACGCTGTCGGTTACCGCAATGATGTCATCATCGGCTTTAACTCCCAGACTGTGGACCAGATCGACCTGGTACATAGCTGGACCGAGGGCGACGAGTTCTATCAGGAAGGCGACGAAACCTACAGCCCTCTGATCATTGACGTGCAGACCGGTTCCGTTACCTCCCGGCTGTATGCCTGGACGGAAATGGGTCAGGCGCTCAGCGCCTACCTGGAAGCCCATCCTGAGAAAACCACCCGCTATGGCGACCCATACACCATCGCGGTGAACCTGGAACAGTTTTCCGCCGGTATCCCCTACTACATCGCTTCCCTAATTGCTGACGGCACCATCGAAAAGAAGACGGCCGCCTATGTTGGCAGTATCGACGGATACACCCTGACCTGTGTGGATCCCGGCACCGTCGGCAACGTCGGCGCGGACGTCTATGCAGAGGTCTATAACTTCAACTTTCTCACCGGTAACTTCACGCTGTCTGATTTGATGGAGCAGGGCGTGGATGTGATCATGCTGGGCGCCAGCGGCTATGGCTACTCCGCTGACTCCACCGTCAGCACCGTCGGCGGCGGTCAGGGCACTACCGGCTCCGACAAGCAGCAGATCCTGACGGAACTGGCCGGTCTGGGTTACACCGCCGAGGAAATGCCCCTGGTCATGGATTCCAACACCATCAATGTGACCATCGGCACCAACGGCTACAACTATGCCCCCACAACGCCCCTGCTGGTTCCCTATGTCCAGACTTACGCCTACTTTGAAGAACTGGCGGAAGTCAATCCTGCCATCAACCCCGTAGCGATGTTCCAGTATGCCGTGGACGAGTTCTGCCATGTAGAGGAATCTTCCTCCGCTGACGTAGCCCTGTATTACATCGGCTCCAACTGGGATTCCGTGGATGAAGATTACGACCGGGTGCCGGATCTGGCAAACTATGTCTACGACAAAGATGCCATTGTCGCTGCCATTCAGCAGGGCATCGTCTACGCGCTGTCCGGCGAAGCGGAGGCCAACGGCAATACCCTGCTGCCCGCCTACCGTGTAGATGACAACGCCTATACGATTCTGACCGAATATGCCTCTTCCACGGTTCCTGAAGAGGGACATGACTATATCACACTGACCATCAGCGGTGAAACCAAATATCTTGATCTGACCGATCTGGCTTCTGCCACCGGCAAGGAAGCTGACAATGTCATCGACGGCGGCACGCAGTTCGATTACTATGATACCCGCACGGAGTATCAGGCCATTATCGACTATTACAACAGCGGCAACTACGGCTACGGCGATGACCTGCAGACCACGCTGCAAAACTACGCCGACCACATGGTTACCCATGTCTGGCAGCCCGACACCACTGTGCCCGGCACCTATGGCTATGGCCTGTCCGGCAGCACAACTGTCACCGGCTCCGACGATCAGCTCTTCACCGATGTGGCTTCTGACGCCTGGTACGCGACTTATGTCGAGTATGCCGTTGAAAACGGCATCATGAGCGGCATGGGGGATGGTACCTTCGATCCCAATGGCAACATGACCCGCGCGCAGATGTGCCAGATCATCTACAACCTGGCCGGCAGTCCTGAAGTCTCCGGCGACGCCAGCTATGCTGATGTGGAAGCGAACGCCTGGTATGCGCCTGCCGTGACCTGGTGTATCGAAAATGATATCGCTGTTGGCAGAAGCGAAACTGAATTTGCACCTACTGCCGCCATTACCCGTGAGGAAGTTGCAGATATTCTGTACCGCTACAGCATTTCTCAGGATATGGATGTTGCAGTTGCATCCAATACGCTGGACGCCTTCACTGATGCGGACAGTATCAGCGCGTCCATGGTCGATGCCCTGAGCTGGGCAGTTGACCAAGGCATTGTCACTGGGGTTACTGACACCACCATTGTGCCCAACGGCACCGCCACTCGTGCGCAGATTGCCACGATGATGATGCGTTACTGCGAGACATAACAAAAATACACCTCAATAACCTCCTGAACCGTCTCGCTTTTCTATCTTCCTTGTATGGCCGCCTGTTCGGACTCCGGTCCGGACAGGCGGCGGCCAACCATGATTTTAGGGAACAGGGCGGCAGCGCCATGCCGCCTTGTTCCGTGAAATGCCCTGTCCGTAGATTGGAGGTCCTGCTATGCACATTTTGAAACGACTTACATGTCTTTTGCTGTGCGCCGCCCTGTTGCTGTCTCTATGCGGCTGCCGCTACAGCAGCGTTTTGGAACAGATTATCTATGATATGCGCCGCGGTCAGGATGTGGATACCGAAGCGGACTTTCATCCGGAGGAAAATGACCCGGAAAACGAAGACACCAGCGACGATCTGAAGGACGTCACAACCGATGAAGACGCCCTGCGCACCACTGACGAAACACCGGAGTTGCCTATTACGGAAGACACGCCGGAAACGCCTTCCGAACAACCGGAAGTCGAAGAATCCAGCGCCAATCTGGAATATGCTGCGGAGGACGAAATCAACGATTCCGCCCCCGCTGACGGGAACACGACTGTTCAAGAAGCTCCCACCGTCATGGAGACAGCGGAGCCGGAGCCGAGCGCATCCGAGCCAGTTGCAGAACCGGAACCAATTCCTGTAGAAACCGCCTCCACAGAGCCCGAGCCTGTCGAAACCGATGCCGCAGCTGCTGCGGCAGAGTCAGAAGAAACAGCGGCGGAAAGCGCTGACAGCGGTGACCTGGGCAGCGGAGAAGGCGTCCTCTATGAACCCAGCGCCGTTGCCCAGACTTGGAAACAGGTAGTGGACGTCTATGGTACCCCGGTCAATATTCCGGAAAATGTGGATACAGTTGCCGCCGTGGGTGAACTGGCTATTATGATTTTGATCCTGTCCGGTCCGGACAGGCTGGCCGCCACCAATGCAGATCTGAACAGCGGCCTGGCAGCCACAGTATATCCCGCGCTGGCTGATGTTCCCGCCCTGTGGAGCGGCAGCGGACAGACATCGCTGTCTGACAGCGCCTTTGCCGAGCTGTTGGAAATCGCACCGGACGTCGTCATTGAAGCCAGCGGCAGTACCACGATGACCGACAGCCAAATCGCCCAACTGGCAGAGTATGAGATTGCCTACTTGGTCGTACCGGCCCCCACTTCTCCCACCAACGTCAGCATTATTATGACGACCCTTGGTACCGTTTTGGGGGATCGGAGCGCCGACGGCGGCGCCAATGCGCCGCAGCAAGCAGCGGAGTATACCGCTTGGGTGAATGATTTGACGCAGACCGTGTCACAGGCCACCGCAGCCTATGCCGCCTACAGCGACAGCGACACCGGTGAAAGCGTTGCCGGCACCTATACCCTCTATGTAGACGCCTGGGACGACGACGCCTACTACCGGCTGTACAGTGACAACTATGTCACACTGTCCGGTTACGGCTGCGCCGTTATCCGCAACGGTGCGACCACCTCCTGCCGGACACTGTCCAGCTACCTTGGCCTTGCCAATGTGGTCAACACCGCCGCGCAATACGGCATTACGCCGAAAGCACAGTATTTCACACCACTGATCTCAGCCTATCGGACCATGGAGGTCACCGGCAATCTTGCCGACGGCCAGATCACCGACGGTCAGAAGCTGCTGGAACAGAGCGACGGCAGTCTGGGTACAGAAAACTTCTCCATTCTCCTGGCTGCCGACAAGCACACTGCTGAAGCTATCGCCGCCAGCAAAGCCGAAGAAAACGGTCTGTGGACCGTCTATCCCCATATCAATTCCGGCGACGGCAGCTTTAATTCCGACGGTTTCCTGGATGAAGAGGGCAACCTGGTCCGCACCCAGATTTCCGGGGACTATGAAATCGTTGTCAATCCAAGCGGCCTGTCCAGTTGGGTCGGCGGCAGCGCCGAGAGCATCCTGGAATCCGCCTGGGCTGCCTGGCGTTTCTTTGGCGCCATCTCTGAAGAACAGCTGCGAGCGTATATCTCCGATTTTTACAGCCTGTTTTATTCGTATTCCCTGTCCGACACACAAATCGATGCGATTTTGGGGGGACAATGAGACAAAAAAAGCTGAGCGAATCCCAGCGGGCGCAGTTAGAGCAGCGCATCCGCCTGCACGCGGATCAGGATGCAGATAAGCTCTTCCGCACTACCGAAAACCGCCGCGTATCCTTCGACCACGGCAGCCGGCGCGTCATCCTGTGCGGCGTAGCCATGATTGTGGCCTATGTGCTGTCCGTGCTGCTGACGGTCGATCTGTTCAACGGAAATCTGTCCCTTGCCTGGGTCGCAAAACACTGTCTGCGCCGTGTGTCTGATATTGTGGACCTGCTCACCGGCAACCACTTGCAGAGCGGAATCCACTTCTGGCTTTGTCAGTTTGCCACACCTGTCATCGCCGGTATGGCCTTGGGTGCGTCCGGCGCCTGTTTTCAGGCCATGTTCCAAAATCCCATGGCCAGCCCTACCATGTTGGGCATCGAATCCGGCGGTACCTTGGGCGCAACGCTATATGTGATGTTCTTTTACACGCCGATTCTATCCGGCCTGTTTTCCGCCTCCTATGAGGGCTATGCTTTTGAATATCACTCCATGACTGTTTGGCAGAAATACGGTCAATATTTCATGGTCTTTGCCGGGTGCATCACCGTGGTCCTGGTGGTTCTGCTGCTGACCAAAGTCGTGGGACGGGGCCGCATCCGCACTGTTCCGCTGATGATCGGCGGCACTGTATTCACAAGCTCTATTTCCGCCATTCTGAACGTGCTGCTGTACTATGAGAGCACCTCCGGCGGCAATACCATGATCATCACGGAAATCCAGTCTATGCAAGCAGGCAGTTTTCAAAGCATTACGGATCCACTGCTGCTGGCCTGCTTTGCAGTGCCGGCGCTGCTGCCTCTGGCAGTGTTGTTTCCACTGGCAGGGCGGCTGAACATTTTGGCTTTCGGCGAGGAAGAGGCACGGCTATTGGGCGTCAGCACCGGTGCAGAGCGGTTTGTCTGCATCCTGTTGAGCACCATCATGACCGCCGCCGTTGTTGCCTTCTGCGGAGCCATCAGTTTCATCGGCCTCATTGTGCCGCATGTGGCTCGCTATATCGCCGGCAGCGATCTGCGGCGGCAGCTGCCGGCAAGCGCCTTTCTGGGCGGCATTTTCCTGCTGTTGGCCTTTGATGTGTCGTATTTACTCAACGGCTACATAGACGCCGGCGCCATCGTCAACGTAGGAGGCGGCATTGTGTTCATCTTTTATATGGCACGTCACAGGAGGCAAGGACATGGATCATTCTAAACCGCGCTTGAACGTATATGAGCAAGAGCGCATCCGTCTCCGGCGCAGATTTGCGTTGGCCACGCTGCTCTTGCTGGCCCTGTTTTTTCTGTATCTGTCCCTTGGCACTACCTCCATCCGGCTGTTGTCGCCGGTGCAGACCTGTCAGAACCTGTGGCTGGCTATCCGTCTTTTGGCCAAGTATCTGAATTGGAGTCTCTACGACCAGCGTCTGGCGCTGATCGAAAGCAGCGCCGGTTATTTGGAAACAATTACCCGGCTCCAGGGCGGTATTCTGGTCATGGTCCTGGGGGCAGTGCTGGCTGTGGCGGGGACAGTCTTTCAGTGCGTATTTCGCAACCCCATTGCCGGCCCTTCCCTGCTGGGCGTTTCCAGCGGCATCAGCATTGGCAATCTTCTGCTGGTGCTTCAATTCTCCACACTGGCAGCATCCATGACCACCCTGCGGTTCGTCTATGGCTATGTCTGTAGTCTGGGGCTGCTGCTGGTCATTTTCCTGGTGGGTTGGCTGGCCAACCGCGGCAAGGGCTCTGTGACGGAGATGCTGCTGACCGGCTGCATCGTCTCCCGTGTGGTTACAAAGCTGGTGTCCACCGTCCAATATTACTACCTGGACGAGGCGGAATATTTGGTGCTGCAGGAGATGAGCCTCTACGGCACGGGCGTCGGCAATACCCGCGGCGCAATTTTTCTGGCAGGCGCGCTGCTTTTGGGCCTTGTGCCGCTGCTTGCGCTGCGCAACACTCTGAATCTGGTTACATTTTCCGATGAAGAAGCACGATGCATGGGGCGAAATATCGGCTGGCTGCGTGTATTGGCCTTGATCTGCAGTACGATTCTGCTGATTGCCGCGCAGATTCACTGCGGTGAAGTGGGAATGCTGGCCATGCTGGTTCCCCATCTGTGCCGCTATCTGTTTGGTTCCAATACCCGGCAGCTCATCATTGGCAGTATGCTTCTGGGCGCCGGGATTATGCTGATCTGTCGCTTCCTCACAGCGCTGTTTGCGTTTCACCCCTATTTGTGGGTGGTTTCCATCAGCACATTGGTAAGCCTGTTCTCCATGCCGCTGATGGCCATTGTTATGCTAAAATACAGGAGGGGATGGTCTTGAAGCTCCGGCCCACAAAAAAGCTCATTGGACTTCTGGTAGTTTTAATCCTGTCTCTGCTCCCGGCGGCTATGACCAATGGGCCCGTAGGATATCTGCCAAGCTTGACGGTACTGCTGTGCGTCCTGTTGTCCTTCATTCATCTTCTGCTGATCAAGGACCAGCTCACCTGCACAGCCAGACCGGAGCGTTCTGTGCTGACCCGCGGTGAAGAGATTCCCTTCGATGCGCAGGTGGAAAACCGAAGCCGCCTGCCAGCGCCAAATCTGCGCATGGAATTCTACCTCACGGACGGCAGCGGTTGCGACGACCATGTTTATCCGCTTCAGCTGACGCTTTCACCCAGGCAGCAGCGCCATTTTTCTCTGTCCGCCAGCTTTCCGCACATCGGCGTCTACGAAGCCGGCCTGCGCCAGCTGGTTCTCACGGATCTGTTCGGCGTGTTTCAGGCCGTCAGCATTCAGGAAGAACACTGCCGTCTGGACATCCAGCCGCAGCTGCTGCATGTGGATAGCCTCCCCTTTTCAGAGCGGCAGGTATCGGAAAATGACCGCGCACAGACGGTCTCTCCCCTGTCCGGCATGGACTATGTGGGCGTCCGGGATTACGCCTACGGCGACCCCGTCAAAACGATCCAGTGGAAACTGTCTGCCCATGCCGGCAGCCTCATGACCAAGCAGATGGAGAGTCACGCCCAGAACGGAGTTGTGCTCATTCTGGACTTCTGCATTCCGGACTATGACCGGGAAACACGGCTCCAAATGGCTGACGGCGTTGCGGAAACCGGCGCAAGCGCAGGTCAGTGGGCTGCCCGCAACGGCATGGACTATCTCATGATTTTGCCGGGCGATGACGGCCAGCCACGCCGGTGTACGCCGGCCTCCTTCCGGGAACTGCGGCCCTGGCTGCCATATATGCAGGTGCGGGATGCGGATCAGACGGGCCGTCTGGCCAACATGCTGCGGCAGGAGTGCGGCAGCGGCCTGAGCCAGCGCAACATTCTGCTTTGTTCGGCGGAGTTGACCGAGGAAACGGTTTCGGCCCTGCAGCTTCTGAAACAGAACGGAAAAGAACCTATGGTCTGCCTCCTGCTGCCGGATCCGCTTGACGAAGTCCGCAGAAAAACACTTCTGGCGCGGATTTTACGATTGCGGTATGCCGGCATCCCGTGCCAGACCGGAAAATCTGCGGGGGAGGTGCTGGCATGAAGTCCTTTTGGCGTTATCACATCTGGGAAGCGCTGCTGTGCTGGATAACCGCAGTCACACTTGTGCTGACATTCTCACAGGGATTTTATATACCGGCCACGGTGGCCAACAACATTCCATTGGCGCTTCTCATCTGCGGTCTGACTCTGCTCTATGCCTATTTCGGCAGCTATAACCACACAACAATGGTCTGCTTCACGCTGGGCTTTGTGGCAATTGCCGCTGTTTTCTTCCTCTGGATGCGCAGCGCTGGCATTGATATTGTCGATGAAGAAGGCAGCGCCACCGCTATATATATTTATTACATTTCCGCACCACTGATTTCGCTGCTTACCTTTCTCCTGTCGCGGTCTCGTCTGGGCATTGTGGCGTTGTTTTTCATGGGCAGTTGTCTCCATGCGCTGTTTGTCTTTCTGGCATACAACGTCGCCACTTGGTGCGCCGCTCTGTTTCTTTTGGCGGTGATCGCCCTGTTTCTGCTGCGGCAGTATCGCATTACGGCCTTACGCAGCAGCACAGTCAATCCGGATTTTGGCCGGTATTTCGGTCTGTCTGCCGGGCTGTGCCTGACGGCAACTGTGTTGGCGCTGGCAGTTTGGGGGCTGGTCATCCGCCCGCTGCAGCCACCAACCGTAGACCTGACGCTGCTGACAAACTATATGCGCTATGACATCCTGGAGATGGCCGGTATTGCCCGGCAATACCCCGTCCCCGACGACGCCGTGACTTCCACGCCGCCGGATCAAACGCTCCCTGTTAACGAACCGGAGCAGTCGCCTGACAGCCCGCCGGCAGACCAGAGCCCAGATTCCTCCGCCGCCGAATCCCAGGCGCCTTCCGCACCGTTAGACAGCCTCTCGACTCCTACGGAATCGCAAACGCTGCATTCTGTGTCCTATGACCGGAAGCTCACCGGATGGCTGGTCGCGCTGATTTTGCTAGTCATTTTGCTGCTGGCATCTATCCCGTTTTTCCGGCGGTATCTGCGCAGGCGCCAGCTAACCAAACTCACATCCGGCACTCCTCAGGAACAGGTCATTGGCCTTTATCAGTTTTATCTGAAAAAGTTCTCGCGGATTGGCTGCGCGCGCGCCCCGACACAAACGGAATGGGAATATACCGAACGCTATGGGGCGCAGCTGGCGCCGTATTTGGAAGGCGGTCCGAGCCTGTCGGAAATGACGGCGCTTTATATGGACGCCCGCTACGGTGGACTTCCGGCGTCCGAAACAGACTGCGCAGCATTGGCCAGCCTGTATCCTATTTTCCTGCAAAACTACCGGGCTCTATCTGGCCGCATCCGCTATCTGATAAACTATTTCGTATTATAAATTAGGAGGGATCCCCCTATGGACGCAACAAATCGTCTCACGCCCGAGGAAGTTCGCCATGCCGCTTCCCAGATCGAACGAGTGATCGACAATGTGGAGACCGTCATTATCGGCAAACGGCAGGCTGTGGAACTGGTTCTGCTGGCGCTGCTGGCCCGAGGGCATGTACTGTTGGAAGATGTGCCGGGCGTCGGCAAGACCAGCCTGGTATCCGCCATTGCAAAAAGTGTGGACTGCGGCTTCAAGCGCATTCAGTTTACACCGGATCTGATGCCCTCGGACGTGACCGGCTTTTCCGTCTATAATCAGAAAACCGGCGAATTTGAGTTTCGGCCCGGTGCGGTCATGAGCAATCTGGTTTTGGCCGATGAGACGAACCGCGCCTCCGCCAAAACCCAGGCCGCATTGCTGGAAGCCATGGAGGAAAAACAGGTCACAGTGGACTCCGTCACTTACCGGCTGGAAGAACCGTTCATGGTCATGGCCACACAAAACCCTTTGGAGTCCTTCGGCACCTACCCTCTGCCGGAAGCGCAGATCGACCGGTTCCTCATCAAGCTCTCCATGGGCTATCCCACCGTGGAAGAAGAGCAGCGCATCGTCCACAACGGTACAAAAGCCAAGGCCGCCATTTCCGCCGTGATCACCCGGCAGGAAGTACTGGAACTGCGGGAGCTGGCAGACCGCGTGTGGGTGGAACCGGCAGTGGAACGCTACATGGTGGAAATTGTAACCGCTACGCGGCACAACTCAAAAATCACCCTGGGAAGCTCCCCCCGCGGCTCTATCTCTCTGAACGCCGCGGCCAAGGTTCTGGCCCTGTTCCGGGGCCGCAGCTATGTCATTCCTGACGATGTGAAGTACTTGGCCCCCTTCGTGTTGGGCCACCGTATTTCCCTCAGTCACGAAGCAAAAACCGAACGCCAGGATCCCAACGCTCTGATTCAGGAAGTGGTGGAACAGGTTCTGGCGCCTGTATAACTTAGAAAGCGAGGATCCCCGTATGAGACAGCAAATAGGCTCCCTGATTCCAAAAGAAGAGGCCCTGCGTCGGATTTTTGACGCATGGACGCCCCAGGCAGAAACAGAATCGATTCCCCTGCCGGACGCCGCGGGCCGCGTTCTGGCAGAAGACCTCTACGCAAAATATAACATCCCTGTGGTACGGGCTTCTGCCATGGACGGCGTCGCCATCCGCTATGCTTCTGTCCAAAACGGCATGCCGGACACCGCTGCCTGGCAGCTTGGAAAGGACTACGTACGTGCCGACACTGGGGATGATTTCCCCGACGCCTTTGACACGGTCATCGCCATCGAACAGGTCTCTGTCCATCCAGAAGGCGGCATCACCTTTGCCGAAGGTCTGGAAATCCGGCAGGGAATGAATGTCAATCCCTCCGGAAGTCAGATCCGCCAGGGTGACGCCGTAGGCAAAAAAGGAACCGTCCTGACCCCACTGGATCTCGCTTCCATCGGCATGGGCGGATATGATCATGTCACAGTGGTTCGCCGCCCAAAAGTGGCGTTTGCGCCCACTGGCAGTGAGCTGGTTCCCATCGGCAGCGATCTGCAGCGCGGACAAAATTTCGACACCAATAGCCTTATGGCCGCACAGATGATCCGCGACGCAGGCGGCGAGCCGCTGCTTCGCACCATCACGCGCGACGACCCCGTCCAGGTGCGCCAGGCGCTGGAAACCCTTCTAGCAGACGCTGACATCGTAATCCTAAACGCCGGCACCTCCAAGGGGCAAGAGGACTACTGCGGCAAACTGCTCGATGAGAGCGGCGCCTTGTTCCACGGTGTTGCTGCCGTTCCCGGCCGCCCCATGAGCGCCGCAATTCTGAACGGCAAACCGGTACTGAACCTCTCCGGCCCGGCTCTGGCCGCTTTCTACAGCATGGACTGGATGGTCAAGCCTCTGATTTGCCGCTATCTTGGCATTGCAGTTCCGCAGCGGCCTAAGGTGCAGGCCGTTCTGACCGCCCCACTCCACTGTCCCCCTCCCATGTCGCTGCTGTGCATGCTGGAGGCATGGCAGACACCGGATGGCGCCTGGTCGGCAACGCCCCTGGCCATGCGCGGCCCCGGTGCAGTCCGTTCCGGCCAGATTTTGACCGCCAATGCCCTGTATATGACGACGCCCGGCGAACAGACACACCAGGCCGGCGAAACTGTCACCATTGAGTTGCTGCGATAAGCCCACAAAGACTGACGTGCGCTGGAGGAATGTTCCTCCAGCGCACGTGTTGTTTGTTTACCATATCGATGGGAACTGCAAAATGCTGCAGCGCATCACCCACAAATCTGCGGCGCTGCTGCGCGCCGTCTGTACTCCAAAAAATCTCTTCGCTGTTTCGTGCATTTCCACAAAGTTGCTGGAGATTCTGCTCCCACTTGGCTCTCGTCTCCGAAATACTCTCTGACAATGCGCACATCCCCTTGTATCGGGCACAAGTTTTCCATACAGGGACATGCCCCTTCTATGACAGCGCTTTCGTATAATGCACCATCAGGCTGGCCACCGCAACAGCCACCACAGCCTCGGTAATGGGCATGGCAAACCAGATGGCGTTGGCCCCCAATGCCGCCGGAAGCAGGTAAATCAGCACACCGCTGATCACCATACCGCGGGTCACAGACACCAAAAACGACGTTCCCGGCTTCATCAGCGCTTGGAAATAGTAGGTGGAAAAAATATTCAGCGGCAGCAGCAGAAAGGACAGTCCATACCTGCGCAGGATACCCGGCGCAATACGCAGCACCTCATCTGTGGGGGACATGAACACACGGATAATGCCATTGGGCACGGCCATGATCAGGATGGTCCAAAACAGAGAAAATACTGCGGTTGTGTACAGGGCATATTTCAGCGTCTCGCGGATACGATCCCACTGTTTTGCGCCGAAATTGGTGGAGAATATGGGCTGGGTCGCCTGTCCCACGCTGTAAGCACAGCACTGGACAATCGTGCTGACATTGACAATGACGCCATAGACCGACAGGGCGTCGGTGCCGAGATATTTGACAATCTGGCGGTTAAACAGCATGGTCAGGATCCCCATAGCAACGTCGATGAAGAAGGTGGAAAAGCCCGTCACCACAATGCGCCGCAGCTTGGTCATCAGGTCCGTCACCCTGACCACACGCAGCGTGTTCTTCTTGGAGAAAAAGTGATACAGCATAACACCGCAAGTGATGGCTGCGCCAATGGCTGTGGCCAGTCCAGCGCCAAAAATGCCCATATCCAGCACAAATACAAAGAAATAATCTCCGAACACGTTAAAAATGCCGCCGGCCAACACCGCCGCCGTGGCCAGTCCCGGCGCGCCGTCATTGCGCAGAAACGCCGCCAGCATCTGATTAAACAAAAACAATGGAACTGCAAATTTGATGGGCAGCAGGTACTGCTGCGCCAAAGGCATCAGGGTCTCCTCTGCGCCGAACAGTCGCAGCATCTGCTCGTCAAAGAACACCACGCACAGCCAACTCAAAATCGCCAGAATCGCCGTTCCCAGCAAAGAGGCGGAGAAATACTCGTTCTCCTTCCCTGTACGTCCGCCGCCCAGCGCCGTACTGTACAGCACAGACCCGCCAATGCCCGTCAGCAGGCCCAGACTGTAGATAATGTTCCATACCGGCGCCACCACGGCCAGCGCCGCAGAGCCATCCGGTCCCTGATACTGTCCCACCATGGCCATATCCACAATACTGTAGATCGAACTGATCAAAGCACTGCCGAACGCCGCCTTCAAATACTGAAAATATACCGTTCTAATTGGCGCATGTAATAAATCCATTTCTCTGCATCCCTCCAAAAAATAAAAGAGAGCCGGATCAGGATCCCAGGCATCTCAGCCTGCACCTTCTCCAGCTCTCCATTTCCAACGAATGGGTCGCCCTCCGAATGAGCGATGGTTATTATACAAAACGATTTTTAAAAAGTCAATCCCAAATTCAGACGTTTACTCCGCCGTTTCCTCGTCCGCTGCAGCCGGCGGAACCGTCACCTTCTCTACCGTAGCGGCAACAATGCGGCGTTCCGCAATCTCGTCAACATGGATGCGCATGCCATAGGCCTCTACATCCAAAACCGTACCGTCCTTGGGGATGGTATGCAGCTGGCTGATCACCAAGCCGCCCAGCGTGTCATAGTCCAGGTTTTCCGGCAATTCGATCTCCAGGACCTCTGCCACATCCTCAATGTCGGCGCTGCCGCTGACGCGCCAGCAGTCCGGAGAAATACGCTCAATCTCCGCCGGCTCCAGCGGATCAAATTCATCGTAGATATTGCCCACGATCTCTTCCACCAGATCTTCCATAGTGACAATACCGGCGGTTTCACCGTACTCGTCGATGACCACGGCCAGATGAACCTTTTTCGTCTGCATATCCTGCATCAGTGTAGAAGCCCGCAGCGTATCCGGCACAAAATATGCAGGCCGCAAAAGCTCTTCAATGCTGCATTCCGAGCCGTCGGAGCGTGTCAGCAGAAACTCACGTGCGTTGAGAATGCCCACCACATCATTCAAATCCTCTCGATAGACGGGATAGCGGGACATGCCCTTTTCCCGGATGGTCTGAATGATCTCCTCGTCTGTGGCATCCAGAGGGAAGGCCTCCACCTCGGAGGAATGTACCATGACGTCTCGGGTAATGGCATCGCCAAATTCAAAGACATTCTCAATCCACTCTTTTTCCTCGCTCTCGATGGCGCCTTTGGCCTCGCCCAGATCCACCATCATCCGGATTTCTTCCTCTGTGACGCTCTCTTCCTCCGCCTCAGTTCTAAAGTGGAGCAGCCGCAGCAGTCCATTGGTAGAGGCAGACAACAGCCAGATCACTGGCCGCATCACCACCGCCACGGCGGAAACCACCCGGCAGGAGAATTTCGCCACCTGCAGCGGTTTCTGCATGGCGATGCGCTTCGGCGTCAACTCACCGAATACCAGTGTAAAATAAGACAGAATAATTGTAATCACAATGACCGCCAGCACATTCAGCGCGTTCTTGGAAAGCACCTGGAATCCAAGGCCGTCATACAGCCACACTACCAGCGGCTCGGCAAAATTGTCCGCCGCAAAGGCGCTGCCCAGGAAACCGGCCAGTGTGATGCCGATTTGGATCGTAGACAAAAAGTTGGAAGGGTTCTCTACCAGTTTCAGCAGCCGGGGCGCAGTCTTGTCGCCCTCCTCCACCATCCGGCGCAGCTTGTTGGGGCTCAGGGAAATCACTGCAATTTCCGTCATGGCAAAAAACGCATTCAATAAAATCAAAATGACCTGCAAGATCAATTGTTGCGGGATACTGTCCAAAAATTTCTCTCCTTTTTGATATGTAAATTTACAAATAGCGAATTCGTTCCATGGAAATCCATCGCAGCTTATTGCCGCCGGTGGAACTGCATACGCCCAAAAAAGCGCAAAAAGACACAGCCTCCCACGCACCTTCGTGGCAAGCCATGCCATACTGTCAGCTTATCATACGTTGTTCGGGCAGCTTCGCCACTGTCCGCGCTGTCCATACGCTGTTGTCGCTCCTTTCAGAATTAGGATATTTTCGTTTATTATACTATACCCCATATGACTTGTCAAGATGGCGCAGCCAGCTCATTGCCGCCAGTCTGGCAACCCCGTTCTTTTCCTGCAAGCAGTGGCATTTCCCACTGATATCTGTTATACTGTACACAGCAGAAAGGGAGCAATGCCTGTGAAAGTCCTTACCATTCAGCAGCCCTTCGCCTCTTTGATCGCCGCAGAGCTCAAGGAATACGAATTCCGCACCTGGAAAACGGCCTATCGCGGTGAAATCCTGATTCACGCCGGGAAGCGGACGGATCGGGAGGCTATGGCGCGCTTCGCCAAATACGGCCTGGAGTATCCGCTGGGCTGCATCCTCGCCAAGGCGGTTTTGACAGACTGCATCCGGGTTGACCAATCGTTCCGGAACATGCTGCATGCAAAAAACGCAGCCGTCTATGCAGGTATTCTGCGGGATCCGGACTGGAGCGGATATGGCTTTCACCTGGAGCATGTCCAGCGCCTCGATCCCATATACGTCAGCGGGAAACTGGGGCTTTGGGAATATCCAATCAACGAAAAAGCATCTGTATGACCGAAGTCATACAGATGCCTGTTTGTTTTATGGCTTTACGAAATTCTCACGCTGACAGAACCCATCACATACCGGCTCAGAAAAGGATCTCCCCATCTTCGCCGTCTTCTTCGTCCTCAATGTCGAAATCCAGCTGCGCGCCGCATTCAGGGCAGACAAACCCATTTTCCAGCGCTTCCTCATCCACGACAATGGTCTCTTCACAGTTGGGACACTTGAGCTCGTAGGTACCGTCTTCATCCGGGAAAAGATCGCCGTCTTCCTCATCATCAAACCCAAAGGAAAAATCTTCATCCAGGTAGGACTCGATTTCGTCAATCTCATCCTCCACCTCGTCCAACTCATCCGAGATGGCGAGAGTCGTCTCTTCCAGATCCTCCACAGTCAGCGCCATGTCGGAAACCAGGTCGATCAATGCGTTGAGCAGCTTGCCCTCATTGCTGTCGGTGTTCAGGTTCATCCCATCCCGCAGCCCCTTGAGATATGCGGCCTTTTCCGTCAATGTCATTCGCATGCACCCTTTCTGCAATTTCTGGAAGGTATTCCTCAGCTCTTCACACGGGACATATACTCGCCGGTACGGGTATCAATCTGAATCTTGTCACCGGGGTTGATGAACAGGGGAACCTTGATCTCCGTACCAGTCTCCAGCGTGGCGGGCTTGGTAACATTGGTGGCAGTATCGCCCTTGAAACCGGGGTCAGTCTCCGTAACCTCCAGCTCCACAAAGTTGGGCGGCTCCACGCTGAACACATTGCCCTTGTAGCTGAGGATGGTGACGGTAGTATTCTCCTTCACAAAGCGGAAACTGTCATCCAGATTGGACGCATCAACAGGAGTCATATCATAGGTTTCCATATCCATGAAGTAGTACAGGTTCCCATCGTTGTAGGAATACTCCATCTTCTTGCGCTCAATATACGCGGTGGGGTACTTATCGTTGGGGTTGAATGTCGTCTCAGTCACAGCGCCGGTGATGACATTCTTCATCTTGACGCGGACAAACGCGGCGCCCTTGCCGGGCTTCACATGCTGAAACTCCACGATCTGCATGACGTTGCCATCCATCTCAAAGGTAACGCCATTTCTGAAATCACTGACAGAAATCATAATCAAATAATCCTCCTATTGTTCCCGCCGGTACGGCAGGGATCTTCTGTTTATCATGTTTGCCGCCACTATGCGCCAAAACACACGCGACGGTATAATCTCGATTTTATTTTATCCCATCTACCACAAAAAAGCAACCCTAAATAGCTGAAATCCGATGGAAATACCGCAGGATTTTTACACAGATCACAATATGATCAATTCCTTGGGCGTTTTCGTGATATTCGTACAGCCATCTTCCGTGATGACCACCACGTCCTCAATGCGAACGCCAAACTTGCCCGGCAGATAGATGCCCGGTTCCGCAGATACTACCGCACCGGCCGGCATGGGTTCCTGGTTACGGGCGCTGGCGTTGGGGGCCTCATGGATCTCCAGGCCAAGGCTGTGGCCATAGCTGTGGCCAAAATACGCGCCATAGCCGGCATCGGTAATGACTTTCCGTGCCGCGCCGTCGATGTCCGCGCCGGGCACGCCGGCCTTTGTGGCGGCAATACCAGCCAGCTGGGCCTCCAGGACGATCTGGTAAACTTTTTTCATCTCCTCTGTGGCGTAGCCCAGAGCTACGGTCCGGGTCATGTCGGAGCAGTATCCGTCCAGCATGACACCCACATCCATGGTGATGAAGTCGCCCTTTTGCAGCTTCCGGTCGGACGGCACACCATGCGGCAGGCTGGTATTCGGCCCGGAAACCACAATGGGGTCAAAGGACAGATTGTCCGCGCCGTTGCGATAGAACCCATAGATGATTTCCGCCGCCAGCTCCTTCTCGGTCATGCCCTCTTTGATGAGCGGAAAGATCTCCGCCATAGTCTTATCTGCGATCTCCTGGGCGCGGATCATACGTTCAATTTCCCAGGGCTCCTTGACGCCGCGGAAGCCGGAAGCCAATTGCTGCGCGGGTTTCAGCTCCGCATGCAGCTTCTCCTGATAATTGTTGAACTCACTGACGGTCAGATAGGATTCTTCAAATCCCAGAACCTTGACCTCAAATGCCTCGATGGCCTCGTTAATGCACTTGGCATAGTCTCTGCCCGCATTGACCATCTGCACCTCAAATCCCTGCAGTCCCTTTTCGGCAGCTTCAATATAGCGGCTGTCGGTAAAATAGCGGCACCCCTTCGCCGTTACAATGGCCACACCCTCGGCAATGTCATACTCGGCAGCATAGAGCCGATTGACGCGGCTGGTCAGCAGCAGTCCGTCCACACCGTACTCCTGCAGGGCGCCCAGATATTTTTCAATGTTTTTCATAATGTACCTCTCCTTTTTGCGGCGGCAATAAAGGGCTTTTCCGCCAGATGCCGCAGCAATAAAAACACGTTGCTCAGATCAATGGGCTCCACCAGAACAGACAGGACGCCGGCCCGGTTCCCAGCCAGCACATCCGTAAACACCTGGTCCCCCACCATGGCCGTCTGTTCCGGCGCAGCGTCCAGCAGTACCAGCGCTTTACGCAGCCCCTGGGTGGAGGGTTTCCGGGCCGCACGGATACAGGGCAGCCCCTGCTGGCCGCAGAAGCGCTGGACCCGGTCCTTATGACTGTTGGAAACCACACAGATCTGCACACCGGCCCGGCGCATGGCCTCGAACCACGCCAACAGCTCCGCCGTGGGCTCCGAGCTGGAATACGGCACAATGGTATTGTCAAAATCCAACAGCAGCGCCGTAATCCCCAACGCCTGCAGCCGCGCCGGCGTCAGATCCGGCAGTCCGGTACAGAGGACATCCGGCAAAAGAGAAAAGCTCATATTCGTCCCTCTGGTTTCATAAATTGATGGTACCCGATTGTACCCGTACAATTGCGTATTATAGCACAAATCAGGAGGGTTGTCTATGCGCACCCACGTTTATTTGGCCGTTTCCGCGGAGGATGAGGGCGTCAATTCCGCCTTTCCCAAGGCGCATATGGCCTATGGGCTCGGCCATACACAGTACCGGCTGCAAACGGACCGGCTGCCACTGTCCACACGCCGCGGTCTACTGGTCCTTCGAGACCAGACCGTTCCCAAGCAGGGCGACGTCAATCTGCTGGTTCGCCAGCTATTGCAGGAATGCAGCCGCCGTGCCTACGCCGGTGTCATCGCCGACTTTGAACATGCCCCAACAAAAGACCGGCTGACCGTACTTCTCACCCTGCTGCCCGCTTTGACGCGCATGGGGCTGCCTCTGGCGGTGCCGGAGTCCTATGGCCCCCATATGCCGGACAATGCTAAAATTCTGGTGTCCAGCGCGATCTCCGGCGGATCCATCACCGAGCGGCTGGGCAGCGCTGTCCAGACCTGGCCGGGGCGCGTCTGGCTGGAACTGCGGCGGCTCATGATGGATTTCACCCTCCCCTGCCCTTCCGGAGAAGGAACGGCCTTGACAAAAGCAGAGTTGGACGGCCTGCAGGCAGCACATCCGGGGATCAGCTTCTTCTCCTCCGAGCTTGGCTGCCACTATTTCACCTATCAGGAGGGACCACAAGCCCATTTCGTCCTATTTGATACCGCCAACAGTCTCCACCACAAGCTGGTTCTGGCACAGTCCATGGGGATTGACACCGCCGTGCTGCTGTACCCGGAGACTGCGGACATTCTGTCGGACCTGGAACAGCTTCTGCTCTAGGCGCTGCGCGGCGGCACCGGGCATTGCCGGCGCCACCGCGCGCTTTTCGGCGTGTGATCGAGGGAACCGCACTTACAATCAGCAACGCCTGTGCGCGAACGAATTTCGTGCAAAGGCTGAAGTTTCAAAGGCAGCGGGCTCCCTTGTGGATTTCCCACTGTCCGCGCTGAATCCGTGATCCGCAACAGATCCGCGCACAGCCGGAAAGAATCGCTTCCCATCTTTCAGAGCCTTTCTATCCCAATGTCCGTTCAAACTGCAAATACCGCGTTCCCTGGAACGTCAGCCTGCCCTGATCGCCCACCACCAGATATCCAAGCTCCCGGTCGGGAACCAGCAACTCCATCCGGTCGCCGCTCTCCACCTCAAAGGTCACACAGCAGCTGGTGCTGACATGCATATGGGTATCGTGATGGTGATGCGTAACCTCAGTTCGCTTATCCACCACTTTGGCCGCCACCGTCAAGCGCGGGGAACGGTTATTTTTGCTCCACCTTTCCACGCCGCGAATGCATGTCGCCAACGCCAGCACAAATACGGCTGCAAACCCCACTGTCACCAGTATCGGTACAACAGAAAACAGAATATTGTCCACATAAAATCCAAATCCCATCTCTCTTGCCTCCTTGCATCAGCTATCCTACCACAGTTTCCACCTCCACGCAAGCAGCGCCCGCAAGCCGCTGCAGACCGCCTCGCATCCGCATCTTTTTCACCGCTTTCGCCGGTTTCGCCTCTGCCTTGACAACGGCGCCTGCGGCAGGTATGATGATACAAACATCATTTGGAGGGATGTATCATGCAGACAAATCTGACACGCCAGCAGGCCTGGGATCTGCTGCGGCAATATAATCAGGAGCCGTTTCATCTCCAGCACGCCCTGACCGTAGAGGCAGTCATGGGCTGGTTTGCCGAGACGCTGGGCTACGGCGACGTGGAACAGTGGAAAATCGTCGGGCTGCTCCACGACATCGACTTTGAGCCGTATCCGGAGCAGCACTGCCAGAAAGCGCCAGAACTGCTGCGAAACGGCGGCGGCAGTGAAGAACTGATTCACGCCGTATGCAGTCACGGCTACGGCCTGTGTTCAGACATTGCGCCCGAGCACGAAATGGAAAATGTCCTCTTTGCCGTGGACGAGCTCACCGGCCTCATTGGCGCGGCGGCGCTCATGCGTCCCAGCAAAAGCGTCCAGGACATGGAACTGAAGTCTCTGAAAAAGAAATACAAGTCCACCAGCTTTGCCGCCGGCTGCTCCCGCGAGGTCATCGCCGCCGGCGCCCAGCGCCTTGGCTGGCCGCTGGACGAACTGCTGGACAAAACGCTTCAAGCCATGCGCGCCACCGAAGCGGAGGTGGCGAAGGAGGTCCGCGCAATTTCATAAAATCATTCCATCGGGAGTCCGTCAGTGAAACCGGCTCCCGATGTCTCTGCTCCGCGCGGCCAGTTTCGATCAGAACAAAAGAGAAATCCCGCTTGGACTCCGGCACAAAGGTTGACGGCGGCAGGCTGCTGATGTACAATATTTGCAGGGAAGTTCTGAATAAACCGGCAGGCACTGCAGGGCAGATCTCAGGTTTCATCTGACATGTTGTCTCAACCTCTGCCCACGGCCGGCGGCTTGTACAGAAGTCCCGTTGCCACGGCAACTATCACCGGGCCGTCCGGCCCAAAGGAGCGCAACCAAATGGAACATATAACAAGCACCCCCTTCGGTACCATGCCCGACGGCACCCCGGTCCGGTGCATCACACTCCGCAATGGGCAGATGTCCTGTGAAATTCTCACCTATGGCGGCGCAATCCGGTCCCTGACGGTCCCGGATCAGGCCGGGCAGGCTGTGGACGTGGTTCTTGGCTACGAAACGCTGGAAGAGTATCTGGCGCAGGACAAGTACATAGGCGCACTGATCGGCCGCTACGCCAATCGCATCAAAGGCGGCAGCTTCCCTTTGCAGGGAAGGGAGTATCCCATCCAGACCAACGACAATGGCATCAACCATCTCCACGGCGGCAGCGTGGGCTTTGACAAACAGGTGTGGGAGATTGTCCATGGAGCGGAAAATACCGTGACCCTCTGTCTCAACAGTCCCGATGGTCAGGAGGGCTATCCCGGCAACCTCTCCGTCCGGGTGACCTACCGGCTGGAGCACAGCGGCCTAACCATAGACTATGAGGCCCAATCGGATGCGGATACCCTGTGCAACCTGACCAACCACGCCTATTTCAATCTTTCCGGCTATGACAGCGGCCCGATTGCGAATCAGCAAATTCAGATTTTCGCCTCGGCCTACACGCCCACAGACGCCGGTTCCATTCCCACCGGCGAACTTGCACCGGTGGAAGGCACGCCCATGGATTTGCGCGCTCTGCAGCCCATCGGCGCACATTGGGACGACCCCTTCGCACAGCTGACCCTGGCCGGCGGCTATGACCACAACTGGGTCCTGGATGACGCGGGCGCCGGCCTGCATCTGGCTGCCAAAGCGGTTTCGCCGGAAACCGGCATTTCTATGGAGGTGCTGACGACGCTGCCGGGCATCCAGTTTTATTCCGGCAATTATCTCGACGGCGTGGTTCCCGGCAAGGCCGGTTCCCCCAACGCCCGCCGCTGGGGCTTCTGCCTGGAAACACAGTATTTCCCCGATTCTCCCCATCACCCCAGTTTTCCCAGCGCCGTGCTCCCCAAAGACGCGGTTTACCGCCAGACCACCGTCTACCGGTTCGGTTTGGATACATCATTCTTCCCACCCACACAAAAAGAAGGAGTTTGCTTATGACCGCTGAAGAAAAAAAGCAATTGATGGTCAACGCCTGCAAGGTCCGCATGGGCATCATCGAAAGCACCCATGCCGCCAAGGCCGGCCATCCCGGCGGCAGCCTGTCCGCTGCCGAGCTGTTCACCTACCTCTATTTTAAAGAGCTGAACGTCGACCCTGCCAACCCCAAATGGGCAGACCGGGACCGTTTCGTGCTCTCCAAGGGCCACACCGCTCCCGGCCTGTACGCGGCACTGGCGCTGCGGGGCTTCTTCCCGGAAGAAGATTTGAAAACCCTGCGGCAGATTGGCAGCCATCTTCAGGGCCATCCCAATATGAACGAGACGCCCGGCGTAGACATGTCCACCGGCTCTTTGGGACAGGGCGTCTCTGCCGCCGCAGGCATGGCGCTGGCCGCCAAGTATCAGGGCAAATCCTGCCGCGTCTACACTCTGCTGGGCGACGGCGAAATTCAGGAAGGGCAGCCCTGGGAGGCATTCATGTTTGCCCACCACTACAAGCTGGACAATTTCTGCGCCATTATTGACAACAACGGGCTGCAGATCGACGGCAAGATTGACGACGTCATGAGCCCCTATCCCATTGTGGACAAGCTGCAGGCTTTCGGCTTCGCTGTACGGGAAATCGACGGTCACGACTTCGATCAGCTAGAAGCCGCCTTCCAGGAAGCCAGGCAAACCAAAGGCGTTCCCTTTGCCATTGTCATGAAGACCACCAAGGGCAAAGGCGTCTCCTACATGGAGAACCAGGCAGGCTGGCATGGCAAGGCCCCCAATGACGAAGAGTACGCCACGGCCATGGCCGAACTGCGTGCCAAACTGGCAGAAATTGAGGTGATGTGAGATGGCAGATGTGAAAAAAATTGCAACCCGTGACAGCTACGGCAACGCCCTGAAGGAACTGGGCGCGCTCCATGACGACCTGATCGTCTTTGACGCCGACCTGGCCGGCGCCACCAAAACCGCCACCTTTCAAAAGGCGTTTCCGGACCGCCACTTTGACTGCGGCATTGCCGAAGGCAATATGATCGCCGTCGCTGCCGGCGCGTCCACCATGGGTCTGGTGCCCTTTGCCTCCAGCTTTGCCATGTTTGCCGCCGGACGCGCCTTTGAGCAGGTGCGCAACTCCATCGGCTACCCACATCTAAACGTAAAAATTGGCGCCACCCACGGCGGCATCTCTGTGGGCGAGGATGGCGCCTCCCATCAGTGCTGTGAAGATTTCGCCCTGATGCGCGCAATTCCCGGCATGGTGGTCATGTCTCCTTCGGACGACGTAGAGGCCCGGGCCATGGTCAAGGCCGCCTATGAATATGTGGGGCCTGTCTATATGCGCTTCGGCCGTGCGGCCGTGCCAGTGATTCACGACGAAGCAACCTACACCTTCCAGATCGGCAAAGGCGAAGTGCTGCGGGATGGCACAGACGTGGCCATTCTGGCCAACGGCCTGCTGGTGGCAGAAGCCCTCGAAGCTGGCAAAGCCCTGGCCGAATCCGGCATCTCCGCCCAAATCATCAACCTGGCTACCATCAAGCCTCTGGATGAGGAACTGGTCCTCCAGGCCGCCCGGAAGTGCGGGAAAATCATCACCTGTGAAGAGCACAATATCATCGGCGGACTGGGCGAAGCCGTCTGTGGGCTGCTGTCGGAGAAATGTCCCACTCCGATCCGCCGCATCGGCGTCAACGACGAGTTTGGCCATTCCGGCCCTGCCGCCGCGTTGCTCAAACAGTTTGGCCTGTGTGCATCGCATATCGTGGACGTAGCCAAAGACTTTGTAAAGAACGGACTCTCTTAAAAGAACTGGGGTGTTGCAAAACGCATTGCAACACCCCATAAAATTATGCATTCTGTCCCAAACGGGCGCTTTTTAAAATTTCTCCCAGCGATAAACCCTGCCGGCTCGTCAAGGAAGCGGCGCCGCCAGGCCGAAGGAGCGGATCTGCGTGGGAAAACATACCGGCCCGGCGCCTTCTGCCGGTACCACCGCTGTTTGCGGCAGTCCCTCCCCTTTCCACAGGCCGGCTGTCAATGGTGCAAATCATACATGCCCGCATCCAGCAGAATCTGCAAACAGGCATCGACCTCTTCATCAGTGAACAGTGCGCCAAACCGCCCCTGCACCACCAGCGCCTCCGGCGACAAATCCAGCCTTCCCGCCCCTTTCAGCAGTGCAAACTGCCGCGTTTGCTGTCCACGGGCCAGCATGGCCCGCACAGCGGCAGGCCCGCCCAGACTCTGCGCCTGTTGGGCCAGCCGCGGTTCCGCCGTGCCTGTCACGGTTTCCGCCTGCTGCAACTGCGCCAGAAGCGCCTGGGTAAATTCCTGTTCCAGCTGGGCCATAGCGTGCTCCTCTCCAATCCCTTTAAAATAGAAATCCGTACTTTTCCTTATAGTCCTCCTGCTCCGGTTCGTCCGACAGGACCCCCAGCTCCCGTCGCAGCGCGTCAATGGAAACGCCATTCAGGTCGTTCTCCGAACAGGACTGGGCGGCATACAGGCCGCCGGCATAGGTGTCCATTTTCGGACTCCACAAGCTCTCGGTGGTGGTGCAGTTATAAGTGATCTCCGTAATGCAGTAGGCCAGGATCGTGGCCGGATCGTACTGCGCCAGCGTGTCGGGGTGGACGTCCAGCCCGGCAATCTGCGCCGGTTCCTTGACGCCGATGGCGTAAGCCTCGTCATCTCCCGGGACATAGCCGGCAACCTGAAGGTACTCCTCCCCGCCATTGTCCTCGTCGTCATCATCGCCCAGAATCACCCAAGGGTCGGCAGCCACCTCCAGCTTAATGGTCATATGTTGGGTGTTTTCTGCCGGCTCCGCGTCCCGGAGCAACGTGTAGAGCTGTTCATACGTCTGCTTATAGTTGTCCGCCTCATCATCTGCGGCGCGCAGGACGTCCCAGACCTTGGAAAAATCCGTCTGAACCAGCAGATCCTTGAGAATTGCCATATACCGTTCCTCCCGATTTGCGTTTTTCTTATTATACTCGGATTGCGAAGATTTCACAAGAGGGGGAAGGAGAATTCTTGCCGGCAGCAAGCGGCTAGAGGATACCGCCTGACGGCGGTCAGACGTGTCTCATGGATTCGTGGACTCCGGAATTGACGCTCCTGGGAAAATGCTGTACAATGAAATTTATATTTCCTATTCCAAAACACGGATCGGAGGAATGTCCATGGCCTGGTTTATTCTGGCGGCTCTCACCGTATTGTTTGCGTACCTTCCGTTCCGCGCCGCCCGTTTCGTCCCGCCGGAGGCGCCGCAGCCGGAAGCCGGTGCAGTGGAGGTGGATCGGGATACCGTGGTAGACCATCTGCGGCAGATGGTCTGTCTGCCAACGGTTTCCGCCTACGGGCTGGAGCAGCCGGTATTTGAAGAATTCCGCCTGCTGCTTTTCCGCCTGTATCCCGCGCTCCACAAAGCATGTCCCCCGGAGCGCATTGGCCCGTCCGGGCTGCTGTACCGCATTGCCGGGAAATGCGCCGAAGCGCCCAGTGTTTTTCTAGCCCACTATGACGTGGTTCCGGCAGACGAAACAGCTTGGGAACAGCCGCCCTTTGCCGGCATTCAGGAGGACGGCGTATTGTGGGGCCGTGGCACGCTGGACATGAAAAATCAGCTCTGTGCTGTATTGGAGGCGGCAGAGCAACTGGTGAAAACAGGGTTTGTGCCGGAACACGACATCTATCTGGCCTTTTCCGGTGAGGAAGAAACTATGGGACCCACGGCGGCCCTGATCCGCGACGTATTTCGCGAACGCGGCCTGCATCCGGCGTTGGTGCTGGATGAGGGCGGCGACATCATGGACGGCTTTTTCCCTGGCGCGCCGGTTCCCTGCGCCATGATCGGCGTGGGCGAGAAAGGCGCCTGTAATGTGGAACTCTCCGTATCCTCCAGCGGCGGCCATGCCTCCACCCCTATGCCTCCCACGCCGCTGTACCGCATCGCGCGGGCCGTGACACGGCTGGAAGAACATCCGTGGCCCATGCGGGCAAACGGGGCGCTGGATGCCATGGTAGACACCATGGGCCGCTACTGTCCCTTCTGGCAGCGAGTCCTGCTGGCCAACCGGCGGCTGCTGCAGCCGCTGTTCTTCCGATGGCTGAAAAAGCAGGGTGGGATGCTGCTGGCCATGGGCCAGACCACCTTTTTCCCCACTATGGCTTCCGGCAGCAGCGCGCCCAACGTGGCTCCCACGCGGGCCGCTGCCGTGGCCAATCTTCGGCTTTTGTGGGGCGACACCATGGAAGCGGCACTGGAGCGTATGAAGGCTGTCATCAGCGATGAAAGCGTCAACCTTCGGGTTCTCAACGGCATGGATCCGCCCCAGGACAGCGTCCTGGACGGCAGCTATGACGCGGTGGTCCAGGCCATTCGCGCCACCTGGCCCGACGTGGTCCCCACCCCCTATCTCATGGTGGCAACCACGGATTCCCGCCACTGGCGGGAGCTCTGTGACCACGTCTATCGCTTTTCTGCAAAGCGGGTGACCAGCGCGGAAAAATCCTGCGTCCATGGCAACAATGAACGCATTCGCGTGGAAAATTCGGAAAACGCCGTCAAATTCTATGTGCGGCTCATGAGGCAATGCTGATATGACAAGTTTGATCTGCCCTGTCTGCGGCGGGGCATTGGAATCCCAAGGCCGGGTATGGCGGTGCGCCGCAGGGCACAGCTTTGACGTGGCCCGGCAGGGCTATGTGAATCTGCTGACCGTTTCCCAAAAGCACTCGAAACATCCCGGCGATACGAAGGAAATGGTGGCAGCCCGGAAGGCGTTTCTCGACCAGGGCCATTATGCGCCCATTGCGCAGACGCTCTGTGAAATTTTGCAGACACTCCTCCCGGAATCCCCCGCCATCCTGGACGCCGGCTGCGGAGAAGGCTATTATCTGTCCTGTGTGGGCGAGGCGTTTCCAAACGCCAGGCTGTACGGCGTGGACATCTCCAAAGATGCGGTCCGCTATGCCGCAGTCCGCAACAAGCATGCCCTCTGGATCACCGGCACGGCGGCGAAGCTGCCTTTCTCCGATGGCGCGTTTGACGCGGTACTGAGCATGTTTGCCATGACAGCCCCGGCAGAATTTGCCCGTGTCCTGAAGCCGGAAGGTGTGTTTATTCAGGTTCTGGCAGGACGGGACCACCTTCTGGGCCTGAAACGAATCATCTATCCCCAACTGACCAGTAAAGCAGCGCAGTCTCCGGTTCGCTATCCTCAGTTTCAGCTGCTGTCCACCCGGACGCTGGAGTTTGATTTCACCCTGACGAGCAACGCACAGGTTTTGCAGCTTCTGTCCATGACGCCCCATTTCTGGCGCATCGGAAAAGAAGGCGCCCAGCGGGCGACGGAGACGCAGGCGCTCCGGGACCGGGCGCAGGTGATCTTTCACGTATACAGGAGGGAAGCGCCGTGAAATATACCATTGAACCCATGGCAGAAAAATACTATGCAGGAAGGGCGTATGTGCACTACACAGCCTGGGAGGAGACCTATCGAGGGCTGATGCCAGATGCGATTCTCGACCGCCGTTCCCTGGAGCAATGCTTGGAAATTGCGCAGAATTACCCTGAAAATACGCTGGTGGCGGTACATGAGGGCCGCGTGATCGGATTTGCCTGCTATCTGGCGGAAGCCCGGCCCCAATATACCAGCCGGCATGACGCGGCGGAGATCATGGCGCTGTATGTGCTGCGGGAATTTCAGGGCTATGGCGTGGGGCGTGCGCTGATGGAAGCCTGTCTGGACCGGCTGGACCGCCCGGATGTGGCGCTGATGGTGCTGAACGGAAATGAAAACGCCATTGCGTTTTACAGGCGCATGGGCTTTGTGCCGACGGGACACGCCTATGCGGACGACACCGGGTACGGCGTTCTGACGGAACTGGAAATGGTTCTGCATCGGGAAATTCCACCCTGTGACATTGCCAACCGCCCGTTTTCGTGCTAGAATAATAGCCTTGACAAGGATATGACAAGATTTAATGAGTGAGGAGCCAAATCCATGCTGGAACAGCTGAAATTGGTGGAAGAAAAGTATATTGAAATGGAGCATCGCGCCGCGCAGCCGGATTTCTACGCGGACCCCAAGGCGGCGGCGAAGCTGCTCAAAGAGCAGAAGGATCTGGAGCCGGTGGTGACGGCGTATCGCCGGTATCTCAGCAAGCTTCGGGAGCGGGACGACCTGCGGGAGATGCTGGACGGCCAGTTGGAGCCGGAGCTTCGGGAGCTTTGCCAGGAGGAGTTTACCCAGGCGAAGGCCGATCTGGAGACGCTGGAACAGGAACTGAAAATTTTGCTGCTGCCCAAGGATCCGAACGACGAAAAGAGCGTCATTGTGGAAATTCGCGGCGGCGTCGGCGGCGAGGAAAGCGCCCTGTTTGCCCACTCCCTGTTCCGGATGTACTCCATGTATGCCGAGCGCAACCATTGGCAGGTGGAGGTCATGAACCTGAGCGAGACGGAGCTGGGCGGCGTCAAAGAGGTGGATTTTGTCCTCAACGGCAGCGGCGCATGGTCCCGCATGAAATTTGAGAGCGGCGTCCACCGCGTTCAGCGGGTGCCGGAAACGGAATCCGGTGGCCGCGTGCATACCTCCACCGCCACCGTGGCGGTGCTTCCGGAGATGGAAGAGGTAGATGTGGAGCTGAACCCCGCCGATATCGAGATGCAGGTGTACCGCTCCTCCGGCGCGGGCGGCCAGCACATCAACAAAACGTCCTCCGCTGTCCGGCTGATCCACAAGCCCACGGGCATTGTGGTGGCCAGCCAGGAGGAACGCAGCCAGGTGCAGAACCGGGAAAAATGTATGCGGGTTCTGGCCTCCAAGCTCTATGAGATCGAGCAGGCGCGCATCAACTCTGAATTTACCGCCGAGCGCCGCAGCCAGGTGGGGACCGGCATGCGCAATGAGCGGATCCGCACCTACAATTTCCCCCAGGGCCGTGTGACCGACCACCGCATCGGCCTGACATTGTATAAGATTGATTCCATCATGGACGGCGACCTGGACGAGCTCATTGACGCGCTAGTCACAGCCGATCAGGCCGAGCGGCTGCGGCAGAGCGGAGCGTAGCTGTGAGAGGGACTCGACATGAATTATGCAGCATTGATTGAGGGCATGAAGCGGTTTGGCTCTACAGAGCGGGATATTTGTATTCATGGGATCGGCGTGCCGCCGGAACAGGTGCAGGAATGTGTTTGGAATCGGCTGCGGCATTTCGTGCGGCCAGGCTGGCCAATATACCGTTAGCTGCCATTTTCAGTGTGTCAGACAATACGGTGCTGCATAAGTCCTTGGTCAGCGGCAGGACCGAAGAGGAACAGGAATATCGCCATTTTGTGCGGCGCAGCCTGTTTCCGCAAATCATTCTGGATGTATTCGATCAAAAACCTTTGTAAAGAGGCGACAACTATGACAACAAAACTCCTGCCGTCCGGCGGGCCAGATATGGTGCGGGCAGTCCGCGCGGCGGCAGAAACGCTCAAGCAGGGCGGGCTGGTGGCGATCCCCACAGAGACGGTCTACGGCTTGGGAGCCAATGGGCTGGACCCGGCGGCGGTGGAGAAAATTTTTCGGGCCAAGGGCCGGCCGCAGGACAATCCCCTGATCCTGCATGTGCCGTCGGCGGAGTGGCTGGAGCGGTTCTGTGATCCGGTGCCGGAGACGGCCAGAAGGCTGGCGGCGCGGTTTTGGCCCGGCCCGCTGACCATGATCCTGCGGCGAAAAGCGCTGGTACCGGATGTGGTGACGGCGGGATTGGACACCGTGGGCGTCCGCTGCCCGGACCATGCGGTGACGCGGGCGATCATCGAAGAGGCCGGCGTCCCCGTGGCCGCGCCGTCGGCCAATACATCGGGGCGGCCCAGTCCCACCAGCGCCGTCCATGTCCTGGAGGACATGGACGGAAAGATTGACCTGATTGTGGACGGCGGCCACTGCGCCGTGGGCGTGGAATCGACCATTGTGGATCTGACGGTGGACCCGCCCCGGCTTTTAAGACCCGGTGGAGTTACCATGGAACAACTGGAATCCGTTCTGGGCCCGGTGGCAGTAGACGCCGCCGTGACCCGGCTGCTCTCTTCCGGGGAACAGCCCCGGGCTCCCGGTATGAAATACCGGCACTATGCGCCCAAAGCGCCGGTGACCGTAGTCACCGGCGCACCGGAATGCTCCGCAGCCTGGATTCAGCGCCATCTGGACGAAAAAGACGGCGTAATCTGTTTTGAGGAATTTGCCGGCTCCTTTCCGGCAGCCCATGTGGAATCCATCGGCCCGGCGGCAAATCAGTTGGCCCACGCCCAGCGAATCTTTGATGCGCTGCGGGCGTTTGACCACACCCAGGTCTCAAACATATACGCCCAGTGCCCCGACACGGCGGGCCTTGGTTTGGCCGTGACCAACCGGCTGAACAAGGCGGCGGGCTTTCATATTGTGGACGGAGGGGAACTCGAATGCTAGTCATTGGAATTACAGGCGGCACCGGCTGCGGCAAAACTACCGCCCTGAACCGGATTGAAGCCATGGGCGGCTGCGTCATTGACTGCGATGCAGTGTATCACGGGCTTTTGGAAACCTGCTGGCCCATGCTCGAACAGATCGGCGCACGGTTTCCGGGCGTGGTAGAAGGCGGCGTGCTCCAGCGCAAAAAGCTGGGGCAGATCGTATTTCAGGATCCGGCAGCCCTTCAGGAGTTGTCCGATATGACCGGCCCCTATGTGGAGGCGGAGGTAAAAACGCAGCTGGAGGCCGCGGAACTGGACGGATGTCCTCTGGCAGCCATTGACGCCATCGGCCTGTGCGAAGGCGGTCTGAAAGATCTGTGCAGCACTACCGTGGCGGTGCTGGCCCCCACGGAGGTTCGGGTAGCGCGGCTCATGGCCCGGGAGGGTATTTCGGAAGACTACGCCCGGCTGCGGATCCAGGCGCAGAAATCCAACGAGGAGTTTACAGCCATGTGTGAGCATGTGCTGATAAACGACCACGACAGCGTCGAAGCATTCGGCGCTGTGTGTGATACATTTTTTCAATCTCTTCTGAATTGCAGCAATGGAGGTACAGAAAAACATGAGCGAACAGTTTGAAACCAAGAGAAAAGAACTGCTCTACAAACAAAAAAACGGCTATGACCGTTTGACTGCGGAAGACCGGCAGGCCATGGAAGCATATGCGAAGTCCTACATGGCCTTTCTGGATGCAGCCAAAACCGAGCGGGAGGCTGTTTCCGAAACCATCCGGCAGGCCGAAGCCGCCGGATTCCGGGCCTATGAACCCGGCATGGCTCTCAAGCCCGGCGACCGGATCTACAGCAACAACCGCGGCAAAGCCATTACCTTTGCGGTAATTGGCTCCAAGCCGCTGGACTGCGGCGCGCACATTACCGCCGCCCACATCGACAACCCCCGTTTGGATCTGAAGCCCAATCCCGTGCTGGAGGATCATGAAATGGTCTTTTTCCAGACCCATTACTACGGCGGGATTAAAAAGTACCAGTGGACCACAGTTCCCCTGGCCCTACACGGTGTAGTGGCGCTGAAAGACGGCAGCACCGTGGAGATCTGTGTGGGTGAAAAGGAAGATGAGCCGGTCTTTGTCATCACCGATCTGCTGGTGCACCTGTCCGGCGATCAGATGAAAAAGTCCCTGGCTGATGGCGTCACTGGGGAAAGCCTGAAAGTACTGATTGGTTCCGAACCGCTGGCGGAGGATGACGGCAGCGACCGTGTGAAACTGGCCATCCTGATGCTGCTCAACGAGCGCTATGGCATTGTGGAGGAGGATTTGCTCTCCGCGGAGCTGACCATGGTGCCGGCCCAGAAGGCCAAAGAGATCGGCTTTGACCGCAGCGTCATCGGCGGCTACGGCCACGATGACCGGGTTTGCAGCTACGCGGCCTTCCATCCCCTGCTGAGCTTGGGGACGCCGGCCTACACCGCTGTTTGCACCCTGGCGGACAAAGAAGAAATCGGTTCGGTGGGCGTCAGCGGCATGGAGAGCGAGACATTCGTCACCTTCATGGACGACCTGTGCGAAGGTCAGGGCGTCAGTCTGAAGCGCTGCTTTGAAAAGTCCGTATGCCTGTCCGCCGACGTGAACAACGCCTACGATCCCATCTATCCTGAGGTCTCCGACTACCGCAACAACAATAAGCTCAATTATGGCGTGGGCCTGTGCAAATACACCGGCGCCCGGGGCAAATCCGGCTCCTCTGACGCTTCGGCCGAGCTGATGGCCTATGTCCGCCGCATCTTTGACGAGGGCGGCGTAATCTGGCAGCTGGGCGAGCTGGGCAAGGTGGACCAGGGCGGCGGCGGCACCGTCGCCGGCATTCTGGCCAACCGCAACATCGATACCGTGGACATCGGCACCCCGGTTCTGAGCATGCACGCCCCCTTTGAACAGGTGAGCAAGCTGGACTGCTATATGACCACCAAGGCCATGAAGGTTTTTTACGAAGCGGAATAAAAGCACGCTGCGGGCCTGCTGCAAAAACGCAGTTTTCAAACCCCAACAGAGCTTATTAAAACAGTTGCTGAGATTCGCCTCTCCGGCGAATCTCAGCAACTGTTTCTTTGCGCGGATTTTCCGAAATTCCATTTTGCAGCAGGCCCGCAGCGTTACGCTTCTCCAATCTCACAGATCAGATTCCCATCCGTGTCCAACAGCAGCCATGACGTCTCTGTCTGGGCCACAATCCGCGACCCATCGGCGGAGCTGATGCAGAACTCCCCGGACACGAGCACATTTCCGTTGCTGTCCAGCAGCATCTGGGTTCCCGCGCTCTCATTTTCCACCAACAGATAGCAAACCCCATCGGCGTCATAGTTCAGGGACGGCAACGCTTGGGCCCAGGTGCATCCTTCCATCCGCGCCAGAAGCGTCCCATCCAGAGTGGACAAATACACAATCTGATTGGCGCTGTCCCAGAGGTACAGCCGCTCCCCGTTCAAAAGTCCAGCCACGTCGCTGCCGTCCCCTTCCAGCACAATGGTCCCGTCCTGGTCCATCCACACAAAACCGCCGCCGGTCTTGTGGCCCAGCAGAAGAGCCGCTGTGCCCTCCGGCAGGGCGATCTGCCGGAGCTGATCCTGGTTCTCCGGCGCCAACATCCGAATGAGCTGGTAGGTGTCCGAGAGCGGATCGCCGTCCCAGGCATACAGGACCTGCCCCTCGCCGGTCTCCAGCACAGCGGAATTTTCGCACACCATGATCACCGTGCCCGCATTGCTCTGCATCACCACCTGGCCGGTGGAAATGTCTATGACATTGGCGGTGTTTTCCTGTGTTTTATAGGTGAGATAGTTCCCCCAAATGTCGCATTCCCCCTCCGGCAGCGCCACAGCCACCGGATTCCCGGCGGCGTCCAGGATCTGTCGGGTCCCGTCTGTGCCGGTGAGCAGGCAGTAGGGCCCGCCGGACTGCTCCGCAGCGGAGGCCGCCGTCACCCGGGTTGTCCATCCGGCACCGCCGGAGATCCACACCGCCGCCTTGTCGCTTCTGGCGGCGGCGGACACCTCTGCCAGAACCACGTCCCCCGTCTCCAGGTCGATCACCTGGCCGTCTTTGGTTTCATACAGGCCCCCGTAGCACACATCGCCGGTAAATCCCGCCAGGTCCGCGCACAGCTGCGCACCGTCAAGGGCATAGACCGAAAAGCTCCCATCGCCGTCCACCAGCGCCACATAGGGAACGCAGCCCGTGGTCCCGTCGGTGAGGAAGTGGACAGACCGCCCCTGGGTCTCCAGCACCGGCTCACCGGTTTCATCCACCAGGATCTCGCCCAGCTGGTAAAGGCCCAGGCTCTCCGCCATGGGGGCAACCGGTTCCAGGGGAGCACCGGTGTCTTTCTGCTGTTCCAGCGCGGCGGCTGTGAGGACGGCTTCCCCGGCGGCGGCAGTATTCGTAGTTCCAGCTGCCTCCGTAATCCGGCTGCAGCCGGTCAGGATCAAAACCGATGCGGCCGCCATCAGCAACAGCCTTTGAGTTTTCCATTTTACAGTCTCCATATCGTACCCTCCTGTCCGCTCATGTGCCGGCAATCTGGCGTTCCCTCGCCAATCGCGTCAGAGTCTCAAGGTGGCTCTGCATCCATCGCCGTGACTGGCGCAGGCCATTTCGGCCTTTGCCGCGCCGGGCCCCTCAGTGTTTCCCTGAGCTCCCTGTTTTTATCTATAATTGTACGAAAGCAAATTAGCCATAGGGACACCCTCCACCAATCAACAAATACACACAGACAGGCCGCCGCTAAATTGTAGGGATTAGCTTCAAAAAACCGCATAAATACGCCGCTTTCGGACGGCGTTCACTTCAAAAGGTGTTGCTTTCGGGCAGCGCCTTTTGTTTTGCCGGTCTGTGAGAAAAGGGGGTGAAAACATGGCCGAGCCGGGTGCATTGGATTACTT
>CBCPMX010000044.1:0-7585 GCA_965120355.1 uncultured Oscillospiraceae bacterium | reverse complement strand
GGTGTTTATGATGTTCCATTCTACCACGGGAAGAAAGTCGCTATGGACTTTCTTGTTAGGTGTTCAACTTGATTTTACAATCAACCTTTATATTTTATCATAGGATACTGCCGGTGTCAAGTTTCCTCCCGCAGTTGGATCCGCGATTTCACATCTGCACGGAACTGTCAAAAATTTTGACACATCTGCGGGGATGTCTATACACAGCCGAAGCATTAACAGTGGCGCATCCAGCCGGAAGCTGGTATAACTAAATCAGAAAGATGTTCAGACAGGTCTTATGATGTGTTTGAAATGGCGCAGCCTGATCCTGACGGGGCGGACTGCGCGAAACTGCGGAAACTGAACACAGGGGGAGTGCTTATATGAATGAAGTTAAGACACCAAAAAAACCGCTGATTTATTACTATGTGATTGTTTTGCTGGTGCTGTTGCTCTTTAATTTCCTGGCCATGCCATGGCTGGCGCAGCGGCAGATCCAGGAGGTGGACTACAACACCTTCGTTTCTATGCTGGAAGAAGGACAGGTGACCCGGGCAGAGCTGCAGGAGACAGAAAACCGGATCCTGTTCACCGATCAGGAGGGCGCGACCGTCTACAAAACTGCCATGGTGGGAGACACTGATCTGATCCAGCGGCTGCTGGATGCAGGTGTTTCCTTCTATGGAGAGGAGATTGAACAGACGTCGCCGCTGTTGAGCTTTCTGCTCAGCTGGGTGCTGCCCATTGTGATCTTCATCGCCATCGGGCAGTATATGTCCAAGCGCCTCATGAAGAGTATGGGCGGCAGCAATTCCATGACGTTCAATATGGGCAAGTCCAATGCCAAGGTCTATGTCAAATCGTCCGAGGGCATCAAATTTTCCGATGTGGCTGGCGAGGATGAAGCCAAGGACAGCTTGAAAGAGATCGTGGAATATCTCCATGACCCGAAAAAATATCAGGAAATCGGTGCTTCCATGCCCAAGGGCATTCTGCTTGTAGGCCCGCCGGGCACCGGCAAAACGATGCTGGCCAAGGCAGTGGCCGGTGAGGCGGACGTGCCGTTCTTCTCCATGTCCGGCTCGGAGTTTGTGGAGATGTTTGTAGGCATGGGCGCGTCGAAGGTCCGCGACCTGTTTCGCCAGGCCAAGGAAAAAGCTCCCTGCATTGTGTTCATCGACGAGATTGACGCCATCGGCAAAAAGCGCGATGGCCAAATCGGCGGCAACGACGAGCGGGAGCAGACTCTGAACCAGCTCCTGACGGAGATGGACGGGTTTGAAGGCAACAACGGCGTGATCATTCTGGCCGCCACCAACCGGCCGGAGTCTCTGGACCCCGCATTGACCCGCCCCGGCCGTTTTGACCGGCGCATTCCGGTGGAGCTGCCGGATCTAAAGGGCCGCGAGGACATCCTAAAGGTTCACGCCAAAAAGATCAAAGTCGCCGACGACGTCGACTGGGGCAAGGTTGCCCGCATGGCGTCCGGCGCGTCTGGCGCGGAGTTGGCCAACATTGTCAACGAGGCAGCGCTGCGGGCTGTCCGGGACGGCCGCCGCTTTGCCACCCAGGCGGACCTGGAGGAGAGCATTGAGGTGGTCATCGCCGGCTACCAGAAGAAGAATGCCATTCTCACCGATCAGGAGAAGTGGACCGTGGCCTACCACGAGATCGGCCACGCCCTGGTCGCTGCGCTTCAGTCTCACTCCGCTCCAGTTCAGAAGATTACAATCATTCCCCGTACCTCCGGAGCCCTGGGTTATACGATGCAGGTGGAGGAGGGCAACCACTATCTCATGAGCCAGGAGGAGTTGGAGAACAAAATTGCCACGCTCACCGGTGGCCGTGCCGCTGAAGAGTTGGTGTTCCACTCCGCTTCCACCGGCGCATCCAACGACATTGAGCAGGCCACAAAGCTGGCAAGGGCCATGATTACCCGGTACGGTATGAGTCAGGACTTTGACATGGTAGCCTTGGAGACAGTGAACAATCAGTATCTGGGCGGAGACACCTCTCTGGCATGTTCCGCAGAAACTGCTGCCCAGATTGACCGGCAGGTAGTGGCTATGGTCAAGAAGCAGCACGGAAAAGCCATGAAAATTTTGGAGGAAAACTTGGAAAAGCTCCACGAGCTGTCCAAGTTCCTGTATGAACGCGAAACCATCACCGGCGAAGAGTTCATGGAGATTTTAAATCGTTAAGATATCGAATAGGGGAATAGAATATGCGGTAACCCGGCACAATTCACCCGAACAAAGTGATCCAGAGGTCAAAAGAGCGAAACTACCCTTTTAAAGAGTTGCCCCGCTGCAAAGCGTTTTGCAGCGGGGCAGCTTTTATGGAGTCTTTAGCGGCGGAAACTGTGCCCGTCAGCGGGCCAGATACCGCTCATATGCCGCCTGGTAAGTATCGACGATGGTCTGCAGGCCCATATCTAGCACTTCTTGCTGGAAATCATTCCATTCGCTCAGATCTCGGGCGCCGGTGATAAATTGCAGGATAGCGGTGCTGGCGTGGGTGGCGATATCGCCGGAGAGGGCGGCCACGGTGCTGCTTTCTTCGGTGGTCAGCATGACGCCGGAAGACAGGCTGTTTTCATCGTTGCACTGCTGCACCCAGACGTCCAGCATCTCCTCAACCCAGTCTTCTCCAACCAGATAGACGGAACGGTCCATGGAAACCAGACCCAGGATTGGATTTGTGGTCACATATGCCTCAATGGCGGAAGCCGCATCAATGCCCCATTCGTTGTTTGTGACAAGCTCCGAATACCGCGGCTCGCCGGTTTCATCCAGCTCATAGCTCAATCCCTCTACGCCATAATTGGCGGTCAGGTAGCCGTCCTCGGAGTACCACCAGTCCATATACCGCATGACCAGCTCCAGATCTTCTGTGGCGCTGCTGACGCACTTGTAGGCGGTGTTGGACAGAGGGGAGAAGCTGTAAAAGGCGTTTTCCTTGCCGTCATCGGTTGTGGGCGTCGGAATGGCGCGAATGTTTGCGTTGGCATTCAGGGACTGCAGAGAGTCCTGCACAGTCAGCGCCTGACCATACATGGCGTTAAACACGCCGACCTGCTCATTTAAAACCGCGGTGTTTTGGGCATCCATGTCCGTTTGCATGGCGAAGTCCTCCAGGAACAGCCCCTCTTCATACCACTGGTGCATCAGGGTCAGATACTCCAGATAGTTCTCGTCCAGGAGGCTGGCACAGACCTGCCCGCCGGAGACATACAGATAATCCGTCGTGGAGCCCATGTCCTGGGCAAAGCCGATGGAGCCGAGTGCGCCCACAATGTGAGTTGCGTTCTGACCGGTGGTGGACATCCACATGGGAGAGGAGACGCCGTATTCCGTTTTGAAAGCGGTCAGGACTTCATACAGCCCGGAAATGGTGGTGGGTGTGTCCAGACCCAGGGCGTCCAGCCAATCCTGACGGATCATCAGTCCCTGGTTCGGCACATAATATTCTGCATAGCTGCGAAGGCCGGCCATTTGGCCGTCATCATCATAGGCCAGCTTGGTTTTTTCTTCGGACTCAGAGATAAAGGCGTAGTAATTGGGCATGTATGCCTCCACATACGGCGCCAGGTCTTCCACAATGCCGTCCGCCAAAAGCGTGTTAATGCCGCCGGAAACGTAAGAACCGTTGACGGCCATAATGTCGCTATAGTCGCCGCTGGCCAACATCAGACCGGTCTGCTCCTGCTCCATCTGCATGGAAACCAGATTCAGAACCAGCTTGACGCCGGTTTCCTGCTCGACATAGTCCCAAAAGGCATAGGCTTCCATGTTGGAATACGTGGGCAGCGCGGAGTTGCTGGAGCTGAGGTCGCCGCCCCAGTAGGAAATTTCCACAGGGGTGTCGCTGAGAGGATAGACGCCGGACGCTTCTCCGGCGCTTTCTTCCACAGCTTCCTCCGATGCAGAGGTGGTGGAAACCGGTTCTTGGGCGGGTGCGGATTCTTCTGCCGTGGCAGAGGAGCTGGAAGCGGTTTCTGCGGAAGTCGAAGCGGAGCCGGCTTCTGTACTGGATTCCTGCTGGCTTCCGCAGCCGGCCAGCAACCCCAGGAGAAGGACCAGGACAAGAAGCATTGCTGTAAGTCTTTTCATGAAAATCCTCCATTCGTTGTAGTTTATATGTCCTGCAATGCGAATATTCCTACTGAAATGCAGCTAGAAGTTCTGTTTGAGATAGGCTGAAATGCTTTCTCCGCAAATCATGCCGCTGGTCAGGCCAAACATGGACCGGCTGCCGGCACAGTAATGGGTATAAATTCTTCCGTTGAGGTTGCTGATGATGCCGCCGGCGCCATACAGCCCTGGAATCGGATGGGAGTTGCTGTCCAGGATTTCACAGCGCCAACTGGACATCAGCGGCCCCTCCGCCTGCCCGAACATGCCGTAGACTTTGATGGCGTAGTACCGGGGGCCTTTCAGCTCCATCAGATACTCGGCGGACTTGTAGAACTGCGTGTCGCGGCCGCTGCGGCAGATGGCGTTGTATTCCTCCACAGTGGCCTCCAGTGTGGCCGGATCCAGGCCCATCTGCGCCGCCAATCCGGCAATGGTGTCGGAGGTATAGACGGAGAAGCCCAGGTCCATGGCCTGTTTCCACCTGGCATCCAGATCCGCAAAGGGCACGCCTTCGCCGCCGTAGCGGTATTTGTAGCTGCTCCAGCCGTATTGACGCCAATACTCATGGATACCAGTGTCGAAAATACTGTAGACGATGCCTTCCGGCTGGGCGGCGATGGAACTGGCGCCGTCTTCCATGGCATGGATGACTTCCTCGGTGGTGAACCGGAGGCCGTCGCGGTTGACCAGCAGTTCCTGGGGTTGGCGGAAATACTGTTCTGTAGGTCCGGGGGAGGGCTTGTCGGGCACGTCATATTCCTTTGGCTTGACGTTCATGCTAAAGGCGGAATAGGTGTCCGGCAGCTGACCAGCCCCGGCGGCGACGGCCATGCCGATGCCATAGGGCGGCTCCTGGATGGGCGGCCCGCCCATTCCCTGTGGGCCGGAACCTTTGCGGCGCGGCTCACCGGTGGCCAGGACTACGGCCTTACAGCGGACCTCCACAGGTTCTTGTGTATCGTCCGTTCCCCGCAGGCCGCATACGCGGCCGCCTTCCAGGATCAAGCTGTCCATATAGACCTTGCCCACCAACTGGCCGCCAAGATCCAGAAATGCCTTGCCTACGGCCTCCAAGCGGGGCTTTTGGTCGTTGAAATACAGCCAGGTGTGGGGCGCTTCCATGTTATAGGCAATCAGTTCTTCAGCTTCGCAGCCGAGGGACTCCAGCCATTTCCACATCTCTGTGCTCCGGTTGAGAAATTCGGACACCTGCCGCGGATCGATGGTCCAATTGGCGTGTTCCATCAGATACCGGAAGATTTTTTTCGGATCTTCCTGGACATGTTTGGACTTTTGATAGGCTGTACCGACAGCGAAAATGCCATTGACCCCGGTTAACGCAGGGCCAAAGCCGTCGCGGGCCTCCAGCAGGATGGTATGCAGTCCGGCCTTGGCGCAGTGATAGGCGGCAGATGCGCCGCCGGCGCCGCCGCCGACAACAGCGACATCACAAGAATATTGACGCATGGTCATCCCTCCAATTTCGTGTATTTTGTACAGAACCGATTCCAATACCTATGATACAACGCAGCAAAGTGCCCCTGCAATCTGCACTTTCCTTTTTGCAGAACCATTATTTTCTCAATTTTCACATTGATTTTTCACTATAATATTGATAATATTTAAATAAAATGATAGAAAGGAGGCGGGCACGGTGAATACCCTGCCGGAGGACCTGCTGAACAAGCTGCCGTGCAAGGCGGAGACGCTTCCCAAAGAAACCATCAAACAGACAGCTTTGTCGGCACTGCTGCATCAGAGAAAAAAATTTGATTCCAGCATCCTGATTTCGCTGGAGATCAATGGGATGATTCTGGGAGAGGGCGGATTTATGCTTGCCGCTTTTCAGCCGGCGGCGGAAGAACTGCCCGCGTCATTGACCTATCTGGATTGCCTGGCCAGCGCCAAAGCAGTGATAGAAGCTGTTTTTGCAGAGCAGTGCGTCCATTATTCGTTTCTGATGGACGGGTATGCCATCGTGCTGTGCTGTTTTCCCCGTTTGCTTGTGCGGGACCACAGGGAAGCGCAGATTCGTGATCTGGTGACCCGGCTGAGAGTCAGAACCTGCCAATTGTATGAGGACGCCATGGGCATTCCGCTCCGATCCACCATCAGCTTCTTGGGATACGGTGCGAACCAGATTGCCGAATTATATTTTCATCTGGTTGAGACGATGGAGTTTGCGGAGTATCTGGGGAAACTGACCCATATTCAGACGGACCCGCTGGAAATCCGCTCCTGCGGGATTTTACGGCGGACGGAGATGATTGAATCCGTGGCGCACCGGTTTGCCAATCAGATCTATACAAAGACCATGACCTCTGTCCCCAACCAGGTCAATCGGTTCGTCCGCTCTTTGACCGACAGCGAGAATGTGTCGCTGCGGGACCTGCATTTCTCGCTGCTGCTGTTTGACAAATGTTTTTTGCAGGATCTATTGGGGCTGGACGTCATTGACGGCGCATATATTCAAAAGACCGACACCCTGGGCCAGCTGTACGCTGCCGCAAATGTTCAGAAATTGATCGACGCCATGGTTGCGGTGATTACCGACGTCCAAACGTATTACAACAAGCGGGAGGATATGCAGGCTACGGCGCTGCTGGAGCGGGCCAGAACAGACATTGAAGCGCATTTTACGGATCCAGGCTTCTCTGTGTCGGCGCTGGCGGAGAGATTGGAGGTCAATCAGGCCACCCTGTCTAACCTGTATCGGACGTTTTACAATGAAACCATTGTGGCGACGCTCCGGCGTATGCGGGTATCTGAAGCAAAAAAGCTGTTGCAGGATGACGCATACTCTTTGGAGCAGGTTTGTGCGCTGTCGGGGTTTGGTTCTATCAATACCATGTATCGAGCGTTTCGGGACACAGAGGGGATCGCCCCGGGAAAATTCCGAAAAAAGTGAATGCAGAGTCTGCGCTTCCTCAGGGGGCTGCGGCAGAATTCTGTGCGGGCATATCGTGTACATACAGAAAATGTCTCGTCTGGATTCCTCCAAACGAGACCACAGTTTATGGAAACGGCCTTTGGCCGCCTCAGAAAAAATACCGGTTTCAGCTTGCATATGTCACAAAAATGTGTTACGCTTAATCTGGATGTAAGGGCAAAATGACGACTCCAGCGCTAAAATTTGTGAGGTGAGAGATCATGGTGAGTCGAACGGTGTTGATTCAACGGCCTGTGCAGGACTTACAGGACGTGACTGCATTTATTCAGCTGGCGAACAAGTTCAAGAGCATTATCCGTCTTTCGAGTGGAACATCCAAGGTCAATGCGAAGAGTACGCTGGGTGTCATTTCCCTGAATATCGAAGCGGAATCGGCGATTACGATTCAGGCAGATGGGGCCGATGAGAGCGAGGCCATCGAGGCTTTGTCCGCGTTCCTGCTCTGAGCGAGATGAGAAAAATCGCCGCGGGTTTTCGGGGTGTGTCGGAAAACCGCGGGGATCTTTTTTCTGTTTCC